>CALYTD010000272.1 GCA_945486445.1 uncultured Prevotellaceae bacterium | reverse complement strand
ACGAGATAACAGACGCCGTGAAGCGATACTGGAAGCACGGACTGTTCTCAGAAGTGAGGATTGCAGCAGACTCAATAGTAGCAGATTCCATCTATCTCCATATCTATCTGAAAACAAGACCACGCGTAAGCACAATCAATTACAACGGAGTAAAGAAGAAATCAGAACGCTCTGACCTCGAACAAAAACTCGGACTGCTGAAAGGTTCGCAGATAACACCAAACATGATAGCACGTGCCAAGATACTGGCACAGAACTACTATGAGGGTAAAGGCTTCAAAAACGCCGAGATAGAAATAAGACAACGCGATGACGTAACACAGAAAAACCACGTCATACTCGATGTAGATGTTGACAAAAAGCAAAAGACAAAGGTAAAGCACATCATCATAGAAGGCAACAAAGAGATACCAACCAAACAACTAAAGGGCGGTATGTTCTCAAAAGGTGCATTGCAGAACCTGCACGAAGTCAACAAGATTAAAAACATATTCAAGAAGAAAAAGTTTACGCCGGAGCGTTATGCGGAGGACAAACAGAACCTCATAGCCAAGTACAATGAACTCGGTTACCGTGACGCCATTATCCTAGAAGACAGCGTTTCGTACTATGACGAGAAGCATGTTGACATATATCTCAAGGTATATGAGGGTCAGAAGTACTACATTCGTAACATAACATGGGCAGGAAACACGGTATATAAGACCGATGTCCTTGCCAATATGCTCGGCATGAAGAAAGGAGACGTCTATAACCAGACACTCCTTAACAAGCGACTTAAGGACGATGAAGACGCCGTTGGCAACGCATACTGGGACCATGGATATATTTTTTACGAACTGAACCCAGTGGAAATAAACATCGTAGGCGACAGCATTGACCTCGAAATGCGTATCAGAGAGGGCGTGCAGGCACACATATCACACGTCCGTATCAACGGTAACACACGACTATATGAAAAGGTTGTGAGGCGAGAATTACGCACAAAGCCGGGTGATCTCTTCTCAAAGTCAGCGGTAATGCGTTCTTGCCGTGAGATAATGTCAATGGGACACTTCGACCAAGAGAAGGTACAACCCGACATAAGACCTAACGGTGAGGACGGAACAGTGGACATAACGTGGGACCTTGAGCAAAAGTCCAACGACCAAATAGAGTTCTCTCTCGGTTGGGGACAGACCGGTGTGATAGGCAGAATAGGCCTGAAACTCACCAACTTCTCTATGGCTAACCTCTTCAACAAGAACAAGGAGCACAGGGGAATACTGCCCGTAGGCGACGGAGAGACGCTCTCCTTAGGCGCACAGACAAACGGAACGTACTACCAGTCATACAACATCTCATACTCAACGGCATGGTTTGGTGGTAAGAGACCTATACAGTTCAGCGTCGGAGTGTTCTATTCCAAGCAGACAGACGTAAACTCTAACTACTACAACTCTAACTGGTACAACAATTACAGTTACTATTACAGCGGTTACGGTTCATCATATAACTACTCTTCTTATGAGAACTACTATGACCCAGACAAGTATGTCCAGTTGTTAGGAGGTTCTATTGGCTGGGGCAAACGCCTGCGTTGGCCGGACGATTACTTCACCCTTATGGCCAATCTGTCATACACCCGCTATATGTTGAAGAACTGGAGCTACTTCCTTGTGAACAATGGCAACTGTAATAACCTCAACATTGGCTTGACACTGGCACGTACCTCTACTGACAACCAGATGTTCCCGCGCAGCGGTTCTACGTTTGAACTGTCGGTTACAGCCACTCCGCCATGGTCACTTTTCAACAACAAGGACTACGAACACCTTGCCACTGACGCGAATTCCCCGTCTTATTCTTCCGAGCAGCAGGAGAAATACCGCTGGATAGAGTATCACAAGTGGAAGTTCAAGTCACGCACCTACACTGCGTTGTCAAGTGCGCAGAAGTGCTTTGTGCTTATGACAAGGGCAGAAATAGGTATCCTTGGGGCATACAACAAGTACAACAAGTCGCCTTTCGAGACGTTCTATATGGGCGGTGACGGTATGTCTGGCTATTCAAGCAGTTATGCTGAGGAGACCATCGGACTGCGAGGCTACGAGAATGGTGCCCTCACTCCTTACGGAGCATCGGGCTATGCCTACGACCGTTTCTCCCTGGAGCTGCGCTATCCTTTCATGCTTGGCAACACTATCATCTACGGTCTCGGCTTCGTGGAGGCAGGAAACGCATGGCATGAAACAAAGAATTTCAACCCCTTCGACATGAAACGCTCTGCCGGTCTGGGCGTGCGCCTCTTCCTTCCGATGGTGGGGCTCATGGGACTTGACTGGGCATACGGCTTCGACAAGGTCTATGGTACGAAGGGCGGAAGCAACTTCCACTTCATCCTCGGACAGGAGTTCTAACGTAAAACAACATTAACAACCGCGTGGAATATGAAAAAAGTACTCTTCACACTGATTACACTGTGCGCTGCACTCACTGCTAATGCGCAGAAATATGCACTCATCGA
>CALYTD010000271.1 GCA_945486445.1 uncultured Prevotellaceae bacterium | reverse complement strand
CCGCGCAACGCAATGGAATACGTGCTTTTCATGATGCTAACGGCGACAGATGGCTCTCTGCCATAGTGCCACTGCTGGAAGGAAGCGGTAAGGCTGCCGTGATAGGTAACTTCGACGGAGTACACAAAGGGCACCAGTCTGTAATACGACATCTACGTGGTCTCGCTGCGGAACGCCATCTAACGCCCATCGCTTTGACCTTCGACTGCCACCCACGCTCTATCTTTAAGACGGATTTCCAACCCGAATACCTTACAACTCTTGACGAACGCCTCGCCCTTCTGCGTTCTGCGCTGCAACCGACAGAGACTGATGGTAATGCGGGAGACGTGCATCTGCTGCACTTTACGAAGGAGTTTGCTGACATACCAGCACGACAATTCATGGAGGAAGTGCTGCGTGACCAACTCAATGTGCGGCTGCTGTTGCTCGGATATGATAATCATTTCGGTAAATATAACGCTGACGAGCATTTTGAGACATACCGCCAGTACGGTGTGGAACTGGGTATTGAGGTGCTGATGTCCGTGCCTTTGGACGTTAATAACGTGCGTGTATCATCTTCTCACATACGTAATTTGGTGAAATCAGGGTGCATGGAGGAAGTTAACGCCTGTCTTGGATACCCTTACAGCATATCTGGAACGGTGGTACACGGTTATGAAGAGGGTAGGAAACTGGGCTATCCCACTGCCAATATACTGCCCCCCGCGGGCAAATTGATGCCTCCTAACGGTGTGTATGAGTCAGAAGTGGTGATAGAAGGGGAAACAAAGGTGCGCAAGGGAATGACAAACATCGGCACCCGCCCTACCTACAATGGGGAGAATGTGACGATAGAAACAAATATACTCGGTTTCATCGGCAATATTTATGGTAAGCATATCACCGTAAGACTGGTAAGAATGATACGTCAGGAGATAGCTTTTGACTCGCCGGAAGCATTGCGTGAGCAGATAGAGAAGGACCGGAACAACATACAATAGCCCTGTCTTTCTGTCGTTACAGACGGCGTGTCAGGCTGTGCGGAGTTATATATAATAAGGTGAAGCCCAATAAAGAAGGTAAGAAGGATGAAGAAAACAATATTATATTTCAGCGTGTTCATAGTGTTAAACCTTGCCGTTTCCTTCGGTGTAGAAGGTATTTACGACTTGATAAGCGGTAAGGCGGACAGCAATGACATCACTCTGCTGCTCATAATATCAGCCACTACCTCGGTGCTGCTGACCGTCTTGTTCACTGCTTTGAAGTGGTGTCCAGTGAGTAGGGACTATATTCGCAGCAGGCCTTGGGCCACTTTCTTCTGGACCACGTTGCTCGCCCTGGGCACAATACTGCCTCTGTCATGGATGGAGGGGCTTATTCCTGACTCGCTGACGCGTGACGTGACGGGGGGATTGATAGCAAAGATGCTGGGTAGCACGGAGGGATACTTCGTTTTATGTATGCTTGCACCGCTGGCGGAGGAGGTTGTTTTCCGTGGTGCTATCATTCGCCGACTTGTTGAATGGGGAAAGGAAATAAGGGAAAAACAACTTGATAAGACTGAAAAAACTGCGGTTTCATCGCTCTCTGACCGTAAGATTGAGTGGGTAGCGATAACTGTCAGCGCATTATTATTTGCCCTTGCCCACCTCAACCCTGCACAGATTCCGCACGCAGTGATAGTCGGCATACTGCTGGGTTGGCTGTTTGTAAAGACGGGAAGCATAGTGCCGTGTTTCCTGTTTCATTGGATAAACAACACTATGGCATACGTTATGGTGAAGATGTTCCCATATATGTCTATCGATTCGGAACTCATTTCTTATTTCCACGGCAACAGTACAGCGATGTATCAGGCCATTTTCAGTTCGCTGCTGATAGCCCTCCCTGCCCTGTATCAGTTGATAATAATGAGGCGCAAACCTCTTTAAGGCTTCACGCCGGTGGTATCACGCCTCACGCATTGCCAGTGCTTCGTTTTCTGCCGCTTCCATAATCTCTCGTTCTCCGGGCCCTTTGTCGTTGATACCACACAGGTGTAGTATGCCGTGTATTATGACACGGTACAGTTCCTCTTCGTAGCTTTTGCCGAAGAGGGCTGCGTTGGAGCGCACGGTGTCAAGCGAGATAACGAGGTCACCATTGATGATCTCACCCTCATCATAGTCGAATGTTATGATGTCTGTATAATAATCGTGATTGAGGTACTCACGGTTCACTTCAAGAATCTTCTCGTCGTCACAGAAGAGATAGCCTATTTCGCCCACCTTTCTGTTGTGGGCTGCTGCCACCCTTCTTATCCATGCCGTTGTGTCCCGCTTGCGGATAGGCGGCATTTTTACGTTCTCTGAGTTGTAGGTAATCATATTTCGAGTGTTGATTAATTGCTTTTGTCCCGATGAAATGGCGGTTTTTATGCCAAACAGGCCATTGTCTTTCTTCCCGTTTATTTATGAATTGCCAGCACGGAGTGGTGTGTCTGTTAGCTTGTAAGGGGCTGGCTGTACTGTAATCAGCACCT
>CALYTD010000270.1 GCA_945486445.1 uncultured Prevotellaceae bacterium | reverse complement strand
AGGCTGTGATGCCGGGGCTGAGGGATGGCAGCAGCCAGGGTGACAGTGCCGCAAGGTATATATTCAGAATGCTGGGGGTAAAGACAGAGTTCGCAGACAAGTCAAAACCGCTTGTGCCCACAGACGTGACGCTGTCACCGCAGCACTGCGGACTGCCGCGTCTGGATTTCGACTTCTCTGGTCAGCCAGACCTTGCGCAGACCATCGTGGTGACAACGGCGCTGCTTAATGTGCCGTTCCGCTTTACTGGCTTGGAGACACTCCGTATAAAAGAGACAGACCGCATAGCGGCGTTGAAGGCGGAGATGAGGAAACTGGGCTTTGTGCTTGACGATAGTGTGGAGGGCACCTTGTCATGGAACGGGGAGCGGTGTGAGCCTATGGCCGAGCCGGCGATAGATACGTATGAAGACCACCGTATGGCAATGGCTTTCGCACCGGCAGCCATAATGTTCCCGGGACTGAGAATAAACAATCCGATGGTGGTAACAAAGAGTTACCCTGAGTTCTGGAATGAGTTGCGTGCGGCAGGTTTTGATATTACAGAGGCTTAGATGATACGCATGGACAAACGTAATAAGATGAAGGCTGTATTACGCGGTATGATGCCGTGTAATACAGCCTTCTTGCGTTTGTGCGTGAGACTGCTGCCCCTGTGTGTATGCGTGGCGATGGTGGTGTCGTGCTCTACAAAGAAGAACACCAGCCTGACACGTTTCTGGCATGGGTTTACGGCACACTACAACATATACTACAACGGTACGCTGGCATATATAGACGCGTCCCTGGAGAAAGAGAATGGCAACAAAGACAACTACACGGAACGCATACCGTTATATACCGTGGGAAACAAAGCCAGTCGCGATTTGGGTAAAGGCAATTATGAGACGGCGATAACAAAGGCAGAGAAAGCTATACAACTGCACAGCATAAAGGCAAAGCCGGAGTGGAAGAAAAACCGTAGGAAGACCGAAAAGGATATAGAGTGGCTCTCACGCAAGGAATATAACCCGTTTATATGGCGTGCGTGGATGCTTATGGGCCGCTCGCAGTTCTATAAGGGTAGTTTCGATGAGGCTGCCGCCACGTTCTCATATATGTCGCGTCTGTATAAGGGACAACCTGCCATATATGGCAAGGCAAGGGCGTGGCTTGCCAAGTGCTATATTGAGAGTGGCTGGATATATGATGCTGAGGACGTGATACGCAATATGCAGCGTGACAGCATAGACTGGCGTGCGCAGAAGGAATGGGACTATACCTTGTGTGACTATTACCTGCACACCGACAATATCCCTGAGGCAGTGAATTATCTGCGTCGTGTGATAAAGCATGAGATGCGCCGCAAGCAACGCGCCAGGGAGTATCACCTCCTGGGACAGTTGGAGGCAGCTCAGGGAAACAGGCAGGAGGCTTTTGAGGCATTCAAGAAGGTGGTAAGGTTGAACCCTCCGTATGAACTGGCGTTCAATGCACGTATCTCCATGACAGAGGTAATGGCAGCGGGACAGTCAAAGAAGATGATTAGTAAGCTGCGCCGTATGGCACGTGATGACAATAACAAGGATTATCTTGACCAGGTGTACTATGCCATGGGTAATATCTACCTGGCGGAGGGAGATACCACATCAGCCATAGGAGCTTATGAGAAAGGCAATGTGAAGGCTACGCGCTCGGGAGTGGAGAAAGGCGTGTTGCTGCTGCATCTGGGTGACTTGTACTGGCAGTTGGAAAAGTACGGCGATGCACAGCGTTGCTATGGTGAGGCTATAGGTATGCTTGACAAGGAACGCCCGGACTATGAGGAACTGTCAAAACGTTCGAAGGTGCTTGATGAGTTAGCACCATATACGGAATCCATACATCTGCAAGACTCTCTGCTTGCTCTCTCAGTGATGCCGGAGAAAGAGCGCATTGCTGCCATTGACAGGGTGATAAAGGCCCTTCGCGATAAGGAGAAAGAGGAGGAGAGCAAGAAAACCGAGGCCGAACTGGAGAAACGCCAGCAAAAGTATGGTAACCCCAATATGCAACCCAAGAACAATACTCCTACCCTGCGTACGCCATCTGCACAAGGACAGGCAGGAGCATGGTACTTCTATAACATGCAGGCGGTGGCTCAGGGAAAGCAGACCTTCCAAAGAATCTGGGGCAGACGTGAAAACGTGGATGACTGGCAGCGTTCTAACCGTACCGTGGTGGGACAGATAAGTGATATGAGCAGTGAGCCGACTGATTCTTTAGATGAAGACGAAGACGAAACCGTATCGCTTGAGGGTGATGCCAAAGGTGGTATGCCAGTAGTGAATGACAGTCTGGCGCAAGACCCTCATACTCGTGAGTATTATCTGGCACAGATACCGTTCACTGATGAGCAGAAGGCGACTTGCCATGATTTGATAAAAGAAGGTCTGGTAAAGTCGGCGATAATATTCAAGGATAAGTTAGACAACCTTAGGCTGAGTGAGAAACAGTTTGACAGGTTGTTAAGGGACTATCCTGACTATGACCCGAAG
>CALYTD010000269.1 GCA_945486445.1 uncultured Prevotellaceae bacterium | reverse complement strand
CTGACATTCTTTAAGGTAGTTTATGGCTTCTGTGTATCTGCCTTGCTCCGCAAGGATGTCCGCTCGCTTCTTCATCAGCTCCACACTGCCTGTAAGTCTTGCGCCTTTTCCTGCTATTTCTGCCGCTTCCCCATTGCGTCCAGACTGTATTAGCAGGTTACACAGCGGCAAATAGTACTCGGTGCTGTTGGGATATGCCTTCACAAGGTTCTGCAATGATTCCAACTGACCGGACAAATCGCCGTCACGCCTTTGCTTTGTGAGCCTTTGTTCGTTAAGATATGCTACGTCTTTCTTTACTACATTGTCGTTAGGATATATCTGAAGAAGTCTTGTCAGCAGTCTGTCTGCCTCCACATGATTGCCTTGTTTGCGGTAGATGTTTATCTTACGGCGCCACCATCCCCTGCTATATGGGTTGTTTTCAAGCAACTCGTTGATGTAACAAATGGCGCTGGAGTAATTGTGTGTCTCCTCTTCCACGTTCACAAGGGTTTCTCTTGCCTGTGTGTTTGTCTTGTCATCACGCAGTGCCCTTACCAGGTAGAAGCGCGCCTTGTCATATTGTTTGTAGTGATAGTAGTATCTACCCATCAACTCATTCATCACTGACAGGTCTCCATACAGTTTCCATCCCTCGTCCAGCAGTTTCTTGCCTGCCGCCCATCTGTTGTGGCGGAAGTGCTCGCGGGTGTTGGCTTCGTAGTAGTCTGGTGTCCTATATTTTGTAAACATCGCGCTGGACGGCATGATATAGCCTGTCAACAGCATTGCTATCAAGAGGATATGTGTTATTAGGTGTTTCATGTATTACTTGCCTGTGTTATATCGTTTACGTGTCATTGCGCCCCATGCTGCCTTTGTTCGGAAGATATAGTTAAGGTATCCGCGTATTGAGCAGTATGTGATTATTGGGTGATAGGTGAATGGCTCCAGCAGGGCGGCCACCAACAGTCGCCAGTATGAGATGGCTTTGGTGTATGAACTGCCGAGGATATAGTCGTAGAATACCACAAATTGTGACAGCATCACGGCGAAGACGTACATCATTGTGAACACAACCCAGAAGGTACCCCAGTTTACACCGCCAGTGAACACGAGGTAGGTGAACATCAGCAGACCCACTGTCTCGATGATTGGGGCGAGGAATTCAAACAGGATTATGTATGGCAAGGTCACCATTCCCAACTGTCTGTACTTGGGACGCAGTGCCATTCTCCAGTGCTGGTGTATCAGCTGTATCAGTCCTCGGCCCCATCTTGTGCGCTGTCTGTATAGCACTCGCAGTGTGGAGGGGCCCTCTGTCCAGCAGCAGGTGTGTGGTATCTGCACCACACGGTATGGTCTTCCGAAGTCGCAGCAGTATCTTATCATGCGGAACAGCATGTCCATGTCCTCCGCGAACGAATCGAATCCGTAGCCACCTGCCGCAAGTACCACCTCGGTGTTGAACAGTCCGTAGCCGCCTGAGACGTTAGGCATGGAGTTAATGTTAGACCATCCCATCTTACCTATGAGGAAAGAGCGTTTGTATTCCAAGTCCTGGAACACCGCCAAGGGGTTGCTTGAGGTCTTGAACTCCACTATTTCGTTGTTCCTCAGCTCAAAACCGTTGCTCATACTCATTGTTCCTGACACGGCTATGATGTCATGGTTTAGCAGAATAGGGAACACACACTGGTATATTGCGTCCTTTGAGAGTATGCAGTCAGAGTCGGTATTGATGAAATACGGGTACTGCACTACGTTTAATCCGCCGTTGACTGCGTCGGCTTTTGTTCCTCCGTTCACTTTATCCACAACCGTCAGGTTCTTGTAATGGTAGTCGGTGGAGCGGAACAGACGCTTGAACGGCTTGCAGTTGATGTGATACACATAGTCGTATGGCACCTCGATGAGGCTGAAATTGTCTATGAGTTTCTCCAGAGTATCATCTTTCGAGCCGTCGTTCACGATGATAACCTCAAACTTTGGGTACTTCTGTTGCAACAGTGAGTTGACGTTTTCCACTATGTTCACGCCCTCGTTGTAGGCCGGTGCCACAATGGAAACGCCCGGAGTGAACGGACTTGTCTCCACCATCTGTTGCACATAGTCCAGTGTCCAGCGCTTGTAACGGGAAGTATAACTGTATGCCATGATAATCAGGAATATGTAACTGAATATCAGCAACAGCGAGTAGAAGAATACGAAGTATCCGTAAAAGGTGAATATGAACTGCCACATACAGTTTCCGGGTTATGTTTTTTGTTTGGGTCAGGTAGTTTTTGTCACAGCACTTGCAGTTGCTCCAGAAGCGCCATGGAGTCCACTTGGTCTATGAGCATCCTCGTTTCCTCGTCGGCTTCGTTACGCATTATCTCGAACAGTCGTCTGCCTGAGTTGCCGTATTTGTACAGGCAGAACAGTGCCACGGCGTGTGTCTCTCTTGAGGAACTTACCTCGTAAGCCTCCTTGAAGAACTCTGTGCGTTTTCCGGAGTTAAGGGCGAGGAGTGTGCGGAGCACTTCTTGTCGTAT
>CALYTD010000268.1 GCA_945486445.1 uncultured Prevotellaceae bacterium | reverse complement strand
ACGCCCCAATGATGCCATGTCCGTCAAAGCGTATGACGTAATCACCCTTCACAAACTGGTAAATTCCATTGTTATAGTTTACCGCCCACGTCCCACTCTCCGGCATATTAAACAGGTCTGAGCCGAAAGCCACGTAGGGATTGCTATATCCTAAGTACTGCAACACGGTGGGCATGATGTCTATTTGCTGCGCTACCGCATGACTACGACCACGTGGCAACTCTCCGGAAGGGTCGAAGAAGAAGATGGGAGAGCCGAAAAGTCCAAGGTCGGTGGCATACTCCTGATGGTCGTTTATGTTGGTATGGTCTGACGTAAAGACAAATATCGTGTTCTTATACCACGGCTGCCGGCTTGCCGTCTCAAAGAATTTGCGCAGCGACATGTCCGTGTATCTGATGCATTTGTGTATAGGATTGCTTTCCTCTCCCGGCAAATCGAACTCCCGTTCGTATTTCTCCGGTACCTTATACGGATGATGGCTTGACGCGGTGAACACCGCAGTGACGAACGGTTCCTTCATCTCTGTCATCTTCAAGGCATAGAATTGCAGGAACGGTTCGTCCCATATAGCCCACATTCCGTCGTATTCCTCATCGCCACGAAAGCGTTTGTCTTGATTGAACTCTGTCCGTCCGTAATACTTCTGGAAGCCGCTTGCCTTGGCAAAGGCTTCAAATCCCATGCTGCCATTCTCTGCTCCGTGGAAGAAAGCGGACGCATATCCGCACTTACCAAGTTCTCCTGCCAGTCCGCTGACGTTGTTAAGTGAGGCGGGAGTGAGGATAAACGGCTCCACAAAGTAGGGTATGCCCGACAGGATGGAGGGCATGCCGTCAATGCTCTTGCGCCCGTTGGCGAAGGTATAGTCAAAGGATAGCGACTTGCCCAGCAACTCATCCACAAACGGGGTGTAGCCCTTGTAATTGCCGCCATCAAGCTTTTCATTGTATGCTCCTATGTATTCCCTGCCGAAACTCTCCACTATCAGCACTACAACGTTCTTCTTTCGCCGCACGGTGTTGGCCTGTCCGGCTCCCGCATTGTGCACAGGCGAGTAGATGGCGGCAAGTTCCCGCTCCGTGAAGTAGCCCGGATTATGGAACACATCCTTGCCTGTTGTCCTGATAAGGGAGAACGGTGTGTTGAGAACTATGGCCGATTCAACAGGGCGGTTGACGTACTTGTTGGCGTTGCTGATGGTTATCGGGCGCACGGCTGTGGTGAAACCGCCACGCATTCCTGCCACACAACAGGGGATAAAGCACAGCAGGCACAGCGTATGCACGCCGTAATAGGCGAGGTATCGCCTTACACTTCCGTCGAATTTAAACTCCCCCGGCCGCACATACAGTTTGCTCATGTAGTGTATTATCAATATTCCTGCCACGAGAAGATACCAGTATTCCACCACGGCATGTCCAAAGACACCGAGCAGGTTGCTCTCGTTTGAGAACTCGTTTAGCACCGTCATCGTGGTGCGCCGCCCCGTATAGGTGAAATAAACGGCGTCACAAAGATTTATGACAACTGCTATTCCGTTCACCCACAGGTACAGACCACGACTGAATCGCTGCCACCACCGCCTCTCCTTATAGTGCAACGGCAGGAGCATCAGCAGCGCATACAGCGCATTGGTGTAAAGAATGGCAGACGTATCGAACACTAACGAGCCGCGGAACATCGCCGCGAACGACATATTCCCGAAGCCCTCGCAGAAGATTTCCCAGTTAACCGCCACATAAAGTATGCGGCAAAGCATATAAACCACATACGCCATGAAGAGGTTACACAGCATGGCTGCAACCGTAGAGACGTATGTTCCCCGCTTGCCTGGCAAGATTCTATCCCAAATTTTCGTCTTTCCCCTCATTTTATCCTTTGCTTTATGATGAATAAAACCGGTGGCAAAATTACTCATTATTCACGAGATACACAAGGAATATGAGGTTATTTGTCGTGGGGAACGCAAAAAAATACGCTGCTACTCTTCACGAGCGGCAGCGTATTAAAGGTATGTTTAACTATTTAATTCTTACTATGAAAAGAACAACCTCACGGCTTTTCTTTGTCATCCAAAAGTTAAACAATCTTTTCTAACCTAATAACTAAAACCTAAATCTATTATATCTACTAACCTAAACAATATTCCTATCTGTGTTCCTGACCGTCTTTCGGGTAGGTGACGGTATTAAAACCGTGTCCCTTGCCCTTCGACTGTGTCAAGTATGTTATCCTTTTCCTTCAATCTTCTCTACCTAACGGCTCACGCCGTGTAACTCTTACCTATCTTAACCAATAATTACTACTAACCTAAACTATCTTTACAATCTTTTTGATATCCTGTTTCGCAATCTTTTTGATATTCCTTTTTGTGTCTCAGAAACTCTTTGTTCCTTTTGACAATGCAAAGGTACTACGTTTTTGCTGTGTGCGCAAACAATTTTCAAAAAATCTTTTCAAAATCATATTATAATTGACTTATATCAACGTTTGTGTACGCACACAGATGTAAAAATGGCTATTTTTACC
>CALYTD010000267.1 GCA_945486445.1 uncultured Prevotellaceae bacterium | reverse complement strand
AGGTATAGCCATAGGCGTGCTTGTCAAGGGCTTCTGTATTATGACAGTAGAGCGCGAATACTGGGATGAAGTCAACTCACTAATGAAGTTTGACAGCATAACAGTTGACCCGGTGAGAGGCAATATACTTAGTGACAAAGGTCAACAACTGGCCTGCAACCTGCCAGAATACCGCATGTATATGGACTTTGTGGCACTGCAAGAGGGTAAGGCCGACACCCTTTGGCATGACTCCCTGGGCAATGACACGCCTGTATTGCTGGCTATTTGCGACAGCCTCCACGCCATATTCCCGCAGAAAAGTGCCTCGGCATACCTCGAACACATGAAGAAAGGCTACGAGAAAAGGAGCAGATACTGGCCAGTAGTGAAGCAACGTGTATCCTACACCGTGTATCAAAGGGTCAAGGCACTGCCCATCTTCCGCCTGAAACCAGGCACGGGAGGCTTCACGGCAAAGAAGTTCATGGTGCGTAACAGACCTTATGGCTCGCTGGCGTCAAGCATAGTGGGCGGCACATACAATGAAAAAGGAGTGGCATATTCAGGTCTTGAACTTGCGTATGACTCCGTATTGAAAGGCCGTCCGGGCTATAAACACCGCCGAAAGGTGCTCAACGGTTGGGTGGATATGCTCGATTCCGCCGCCTATGACGGCAATGACATAAGGACAACCATTGATGTTAGCATACAAGACCTTGCCGAAAGGTCACTCATCAAAGAACTGAAAGCCGTGGGAGGATATACCGGTGTGGCGATAGTCATGGAGGTGGCGACGGGCGATATAAAGGCGATGGTGAACGTAGATAGGAACGATTCCACAGGAGAATACTACGAAGGACGCAACCATGCCATAGCAGACTGGCTGGAACCAGGCTCTGTTTTCAAGACCGCCAGTTTCATGGTGGCACTTGATGACGGCAAGATTGACACCACAGACAGGGTAGATACCGGCTGCGGACTGATGCAAATGTATGGTTCTACCATGCGAGACCACAACTGGCATAGGGGTGGTTACGGTGTATTGTCAGTGCCCCGAGTGCTTCAAGTCAGCTCAAACATCGGCGTGAGTTACCTCATTGACAAGTATTATCATGCTAATCCCGAAGCGTTCGTTGAGGGATTGCACCGCGTTGGCATAGCAGAGAACCTCCATTTGCCGTTCCCAGAGTATATGCCACCACGTGTCCGTATGCCGAAGAAGAACAAACGTGGGCAGTGGATAAACTGGAGTAACACGGCATTGCCATGGATGAGTATCGGTTATGAGACCAATGTGCCACCTATTTCGGTAGTGACATTCTATAATGCGATAGCCAACGGAGGCGTGATGGTGCGCCCACGCTTCGTAAAGAGCATAGAGAGGAACGGCGAGGTGATAAAGGAATTCCCCGTAGAAGTACTGAAAAAGCAGATCTGCGGAAAGGAAACTCTCGGCAAGATACAGACCATTCTCCGTCAGGTTGTGAGCATAGGACTGGGTAAAACGGCTGGTTCTCCCTCGTTTGCAGTGTCTGGTAAGACTGGAACTGCACAGAAAGCGATGGGTGGAGGGTACAAGAATGGTACAGTGAACTACCTGCTCTCCTTCTGCGGTTACTTCCCTTCTGAGGCGCCAAGATATACCTGTATTGTTTGTATTCATAAGGCTGGACTGCCTGCTTCGGGCGGTTTGATGAGCGGACAGGTGTTCCATGACATTGCAGAGGGCATCATGGCAAAGAACATAAAGTATGATGTCAAGGATGCGAGGGATTCTCTTTCTGTCCTTATACCTGACGTCAAGGCTGGCAATGTGCTTGCTGCAGACTATGTGATGTCACGTCTTGGTTTCTCTTGCAATGGCGGTTGGCAGGGTGTTCATGCCGAGGGCAGACCTGTATGGGGCACTGTTGAGCGTCAGTCCAGCACCTCGGTGATACGTCGTGGAGGCATTATCGCCAACGGGTTGATGCCTGATATGACAGGAATGGGTGCCCGTGATGCGGTATATCTCATCGAAAGCCGTGGCGCAAAGGTTGTGCTGAAAGGTCGTGGCAAGGTGAAACGTCAGAGTAAACCTGTTGGTTCACAGATGCGCAAGGGCGAGAAAATAATACTGGAACTGGCATAGTGCCATCTCACAAACACGCAAAACAATAAAGGAAATGAAACTATCAGAACTTCTCTTAGGCATAAAGCCCGTTGAAACGGTTGGTTCTATTGAGGTCAACGTTACGGGTATAAACATTGATTCACGTCGTGTCACGTCGGGAAATATGTTCATTGCCATGCGCGGAACGCAGGTTGACGGTCATCAGTTCATACCGAAGGCTGTGGAACTCGGTGCTGTGGCGGTGTTGTGTGAGGATATTCCGGCAGACGTACCCGCCTCTGTCACCTTTGTAAAGGTAAGCAGTTGTGAGGACTGTGTGGGTCAGTTGGCCACCACTTTCTATGGTAATCCTACGTCGAAGTTGCGCCTTGTGGGTGTCACGGGCACCAATGGCAAGACCACTATCGCCACGTTGTTATACAATATGTTCCGCAAGATGGG
>CALYTD010000266.1 GCA_945486445.1 uncultured Prevotellaceae bacterium | reverse complement strand
AATTTTGACCCAGAAACACTATGCTTCTATACACGCATATATGACGAAGGTAAGAAGAGTATAGTATCCGTGCGCCTGAGTGAAATTTATGGAGTGCCTGAGCAACAAGTACTTATAGGTTACGGCGGCGAGGACATACTGAAGAACTCCGTACACTACTACCTATCAACTGGCGGTAACAACACAATAATGATTCCGGAATTCTCATGGTGGTACTACAACCGCATTGCAGGAGAATGTGGAGGGACATTCGAGATGTATCCGCTACATGAGACGGGAGACACCTTTGCATACGACGTGGACGAAGTGATAGAATACACCAACCGCATACACCCACGAATGTTGCTTCTCGCCTCACCCAACAACCCAACGGGCAACAGTCTCACACCAGAGGAGATAGGGAAAATAATGGAGAACATACCGTCTGACACGATGGTGCTTATTGACGAGGCATACGCCTCATTCATAACACGCGACACTTCGTACGTAGCACCACTTGTAAACAAATATTCTAACCTCATAATATCACGTACCCTGTCAAAGTTCTACGGTCTGCCAGGTTTGCGCATGGGCTTCGGCTTCATAGGAAAAGGCCACGAGGAATTCCTGAACTATGCCAATAAATATCTGGGGTACAACCGTTTCAGTGAGGCAGTAGCACTTGCTGCCCTTGACAGCGATGACCATTACCGTAAGGTGGCGGACGATATGGAATGGGACCGACAGTTATTCAAGAAGGAACTGGGCAACCTGCCAGGCTTCAAGGTATATAAAAGTGTAGCAAACTTCATACTCATAAAATATCCCGTGGAAATAAAAGAGAGACTGCAAAAGGCTCTTGCCGAGCAGGACTACAAGATAAAATTCATGGGAGACAAGGGACTTGAAGACTGTCTGCGCATAACACTCGGACAGCCACAGCAGATACAGGTAGTGGTAGATACTATTAAGAAAGCCTATACCGAGAGATGAAAGCAATAATACTTGCAGCAGGCATGGCCTCACGCCTGCGTCCGCTAACACTCAATACGCCAAAGTGCCTGCTGAAAATAGGGGAACGTTCATTGCTGCAACGCTCAATAGACGCCCTGATACAGAACGGGATAAAAGACTTTGTGATTGTAACAGGCTATCTGCACAGCATGATTGAGGACTTTGTTACACAACAGTATGGGGAAAGCATAAAGACAACCTTCATACACAACGAAGTGTTTGACAGCACCAACAATATCTATTCACTATGGCTGGCACGCCCAGAAGCAGACAATAAGGACTTCCTGCTGCTTGACAGCGACCTGCTTTACGACCCAAAGATAATACGGCAAGTGCTTGACAATAAGGCAGAAAACACTCTTACCTTAATAAAGCACGACCTCGGAGAGGAAGAGATGAAGGTGGTTACAGACGCTTACGGCGTGATAAAAGAAATCAGCAAAACATGCAATCCTGCCGATGCCGCAGGAGAAAGCCTCGGCATAGAGAAGATTGGTAAGACCTACTCAACGGCATTATACAAAGAGTTGGAAGTGATGATGGAGAAGGAACACCTCGAAAACAAATTCTATGAACTTGCCTTTGAACGTCTCATACCACAAGGACACACATTCAATGTCCTTGACGTAACAAACTGTTTCTCATGTGAGCTAGACACTGTTGAGGACTTTGAAAATGCGAAGCAAAAGATTCCAGAGAACCTATACTAATCTGAGACAGACATGAAGATAAGCGAAAAAGTAAAGAAAACACTTAAATCATCTGAGACAGAAGACTGGTTGGACTACCGTCTGATACGTCCACTAAGTTACCTATGGGCCTGTCTCTTTGCCCGCCTCGGCATACATCCCAATACGGTCACCATACTATCAATGATAATAGGCGCAGGAAGTTGTATATTCTACGCCCACGGCAGTTATTACTACGAAGGAACATACGGCCTGATGATGAATATCATAGCCGTACTGTTGCTGATTTGGGCGGACATATACGACTGCACAGACGGACAGTTGGCACGCATGACAGGAAAGAAAAGCCAGATAGGAAGAATACTTGACGGTATGGCAGGCTTCGTATGGTTTGTTCCGATATACCTCGCATTGGTATATCGTTTCTACAATCACCATGACATTGAGTTCAACCTACTTGGCATAGCAGAGACAGAACAGAATATAATAATAGCCACCGGGATAGTATTTATACTCTCACTAATATCTGGCTTCGTAGGAATGGGCGGGCAACAACGTCTGGCAGACTACTACATACAGATACACCTGTTCTTCTTGAAAGGAGAGAAAGGAAGCGAACTTGATAACTCCGCCAAACAGAAAGAAATCTACGACAACACCCCATGGAAAGGAAACCTTATATGGAAAACCTTCCTAAAATCGTACGTCGGATATACAAAGAAGCAGGAGAAGCAAACACCTGAGTTCCAAAAACTCATGGAACACATACGAGAGAAATATGGTAGAGAGGCGATAATTCCTAGAAAGAGACGAGAGTAGTTACACCATAGGTAGAAAGAAATATTACACTTCGATAG
>CALYTD010000265.1 GCA_945486445.1 uncultured Prevotellaceae bacterium | reverse complement strand
GTATCTTGACAAAACCATTCACGTAGAGGTAAAGACCCTTAATTCAAAGGCGTTGGACTGCTCCGCGCGCATCGCACCCGTATATCGCGAGAAAGAGATGGAGATACGACGCATGATTCAAGACTGCGTAGTGCGCGGAAAGGTGGATTTCTCCATTTGGATTACTAAGGACGAGTCAGCCGATTCTGCCGTTATCAATACGGCTCTCGCCGCTGACTATCATTGTCAGATAACTGACTTGCAGCGCCAGTTAGGCCTTGACGCTGCACCGATGACGGCTGATACTCTTGTGCCCCTTATCATGCGTATGCCAGACATACTCACTCGCACGGACAATGAGGAACTGACTGAGGAGGAATGGACCGTTGCGCGTGACGCTATTACTGAGGCTCTCGCTGCCCTTGAAGCCTTCCGCAGGCAGGAGGGAGAGGCGCTGCGCCATAAGTTTGAGGAGAAACTTGACAACATAGCCTCACTGATGAAGCAGATAGAGCCATACGAACAGTCGCGAGTTGAGAAGATACGCCAGCGTATTACGGACAACCTCCGCGCGCTGCCGGGCGTGGATTATGACGCCGGCAGGCTTGAGCAGGAACTGATATACTACATAGAGAAACTCGACATATCCGAGGAAAAACAGCGTCTTGCCAACCATCTGCGTTATTTCCGCGACACCATGGACGAGCCGCAGTCGCAAGGCAAGAAACTGGGCTTCATTGCCCAGGAGATGGGACGCGAGATAAACACCACCGGTTCCAAGTCAAACCAGGCGGAGATGCAAAACCTCGTGGTGCAGATGAAGGACGAACTGGAGCAGATAAAGGAGCAGGTGCTCAACGCGCTGTAAGCCTTTGTTGCCGCAATCGCCGTGTGTTTGTCACGTAAAATGGCGTGGGATGTGTAGGGACGCACCTTGGTGCGTCCACTATTGCCGTGTTCCTGCATGACGGACACACCAAGGTGTGTCCCTACATGGAGCGCTGATATTCTTTGTTATGATGCTGGTTACGTCAGTAGAAAGCGGCAAGATACCGGGCCTGCTATTATGCCGCATTGCAATCAGCACCTGATTGCAGTGTAAACAGGTGCTGATTGAAAGGTAAAAGGGTGCTGATTACATCGTAATCAGCACCCTTTTGTTTTTGCGGTTGTTTGCCATAAGAATCAGTATTCAACCTTCATGGGATTCCTGATGTTGTCAGCGTAATAGCGTATGAGTTGTTCCCACACCGTCATGGTGGGCACATCGTACTTGCTCCAGGCTGAGCCGGCATAGTAGGTGAATGGCTTTCCGGGGGTGAGGGTGGTCTGCCCTATTACGTGTCCTATGCCGCCTGCCTTCTCTTCCGCCAGAGGCAGGTATCTGATTGCCTTCATCTTCTCCGGGTACAGGCAGGCTATGAAGAGTTGCCCGTTCTGCCCCTGCGGTGTGTCGAGGGCGTCGGCGTAGGTGATGTAGCCCTCTTTCTTGTTGACGACGTATGCCTTTGGCTGGCTTTTATGCACCACAATGCCGCTTGCTACTGGTGTGTTTGCCTTGGCACCATCGTATGATACCTCCACGCGGGCGAGGTGTGTGCCCTTGTCTTGGGTAAAGATACGGGTTTCCTTAATGCCGTTCTGCTCGTACATCTGCATCCGTGCGGTGAAGCGCAACGGGCCGTTCTCTGTTATTTCTGCCTGTTCATACACGTCGGGCATGACGAGATTGTCACCGTCAAGCAGTGCTGGCGCTCCGGCACCGAGTGTGCTTCCTACGGTGTATGCGTCCATTCCCTGTCCTCTGTCGCGGTGATAGGTATAGCGGTCACGGTGAATCTGTGGCCATTCGCTGCCTCTTCCTGCTTTTTTCAGCCGTGCATTGATGGCGTAACTGGTTAGTTCGCTGTTGTAAAGGGCGTCCTGTATGGGATATGTAACGTTCTTTGCAAAGGTGTCGAAGCCGCTGACACCCTTGCCATGCATCTGTGGTCCGTACATGCGCCATGCGCATTTGTCGTTCTCCCAGGCAAGGTCGCCCATGCGGTCGGGGTATATATGCCCGTTGCAGTCAAGGCGCTGGGTCTTTGGCTCACCGCACTTTATGGTGAAAGTGATGGTGGCTCTGGGGGCGATGAATGCCTGCAAGAGCAGTTTTCCGTCGCGGGTGAGCTGGTAGGGACGTTCAACGTTGTCACCGTCGAGCACCACAAACTGCCGTCCTCCGGCAATGTTGAGGGTGGAAAAGACCTTTTCCGCCGCTATTTCCACCACGTCGCAACGGTTGTTGCCGCTTGGGTTTGTCACGGTTACGGTCATACTTCTGCCGTCCTCGGCAGTACGTGGCACGCCGGGGAGGTATTGGCGTGAGGCTGTTCCGTCAAGATAGCGCACGCGTTCGCAGGCTGCCAGAAGCCATGCCCCAGTGCCAAAGGGCGCTTGACTGCGTGCGTCCACTATCTTTGTAGGGTCTGGTTTCTCGCCTATTGGCTCCACATAGCCTATGCTTCCGTCCTCTTGCAGGGCGGTGTGGGTGCATCCGTGGGGATGCGGACTTCCGTTTACCA
>CALYTD010000264.1 GCA_945486445.1 uncultured Prevotellaceae bacterium | reverse complement strand
TCGTGACGCATGGACGGACCTCGTGGAGAGCAATGGTTACACTCCGCTCGCTAACAGCCCGCTGCTCACCGCAGCCACATACAGCGGTCTCAGCAACTGGTTTGTGACAGCAAACTATATAGGCGCTTTCGGTGCTAACGACAACTGGCTCAGCGGTTGGACGAACTTTGACCCGCAGAACACCGAGTATTAATATGGGAATGGCGCGCGGTTGAGGACAGACCGCATAGCATAAAAAGAAGAAGGACAGGTACATGGTTATGTGTATCTGTCCTTTTTCCCTGGTTGTATGTGTAATGTTCTGCCCCGACCGGCTGTAAGCGGTGGGGTGGGGCGGTCATGCCTGCTCCGTGTCCTGATGGTGGATAGGGTGTGTGAAGATGAATCTTGCGCCGCCGGTGTATGTGGTATCGACCCAGATTTTGCCTCCAAGTTGTTCCACGATGGCGCGGGAGATGGCGAGACCGAGGCCTGTACCTTGCCTGAAAGAATCCAGTTTCTTGAAGCGTTCAAATACTTTCTCCGCCTTTTCCTTTGGTATTCCGCAGCCGGTATCGGTCACGCTGATGGCAATGGCATCCTCGTCGTCCACCTTCTTCAACCCTATGGTGATGCTACCTCTCTCGGTGCACTTCTTGGCATTGTTGAGAAGGTTGGCCAATACCTGCAAAAGCCGGTTCTTGTCTGTCTCTATAAACAGTTCGTCGGTGGCAATGTCAGTGAGTATCTCCACACCCTCCTTAGGGGTGGCGGAGGCAGATGTCGCCGCCATGCGGCAGAGATTGACAATGTCAATGGGCGCGATGTCGAACTGCATCTTGCCTGCGTCTATCTTGGAGATGTCCAGAATGTCGTTTACTAACTTCAACAGCAGTTCGCCGTTGAGCATTATCATCTTGCCAAACTCCTGTTTATCTTCGTCAGAGGTGTTGATGTCGGTGCTGGTGAGTACTTGTGCGAAGCCTATGACGGCGTTCAGCGGAGTGCGTATCTCGTGGCTCATGTCGGCAATAAACCGTGACTTCATCTTGTTGGCAGCGTCTGCTTCTTGGCGGGCTTGTTCTGCTTTCTCCTTCATACGCTCCAGTTCTTTGCCGTGGAGTATTAGTTCTCGTTGCAGCCTCTTGCTCCTTCTGAGGAATCCGAGGGAGGTGACGAGACTGACGGTGAGTATTATCAGCAGTGCGAGGACTGTGAGTATGGTGCCTTTATATTCTTGATAGGGGGAGATGGGCTTGTTGACTTCTTCGTAATCAGCGGTGAAGCCATTAAGTGAGAGGCCTAAGAGTTTTATACGTTCGTAGTCAAAGATGTATTTGTTGGGTACAAGGGTGGGTGCTTTCTTCTTGCCTTTCCGCAGATAGTCTATCACATCATCGGCGAGGTACTTGCCCATAGTGTGGTATTTGGGTGAGTATCCTCCTACGGTCCAGTGTCCCATGCCTACGTCTGCCAGTGTGAATGCGGGCAGAGTGGGGTTTCCCGCACCGAGAGTGTGGGTAGTGTTGCGCACGAGGAAGCGGTTGGAACTGTCTATTCTCCATGTGCCTACAAGGAGAACACTGCCTGTGCTGAGGTTGCTAAGGTATTCATTAATGTCAAGGAAGGTGGAGGTACGGCCGTCAATGAACTTGGTTACGTACTTCTTGTTGTTCTTCATCTGGTCAATGAAGGTGGCTCTCATCATCAGACCGCCAAGGGTATTGTCAGAGAAGAATACGAGTGTGTCGCGTTTTGCGTAGAAATAATTTATCAGTTCGATGTTCTTCTTGACGTTATATTGGTATAATCGTCCGCCAATGATATTGTAGTCGTTGAAGTCTTTGGTAAGGTCGTAGGGGCGGGGATTCCAGTGTCTGAGGTCTATGGTGTCGCTGTCAGGTAGCTTTATGATGGTTGAACTACCCATACCCATGACTACTGGTGTGGTTTTCAACTGTCGTTTGTTGGTGGAGAAGAAGGCTGCGGTGGCTTCGTTGCCAAGCAGTACGATGGCGGCGGGTTTCTTGCCGTTCTCGTAGTACTTTCTCAGTACGCCCCACAAACGGTCTTTCCACACGAAACATTCGGGCAGATTGAGGGCGTGTATGTCTTCCAGTGCAATGGTGTTGGTCACCCTTCGCCTGGTGCATTCTTCGTAAAAGGCGGACACGTTCTCGTTGATGCTCTTCACATCGGGGTTGTATGAGGAGACGATGACGATGGACTTGTCCTCGGCTATCTTCTTTTCCGCTGTCTTACCAAGGGTGGTAGTGGCGAGAGTGATGAGTAGAAGTGTTGTCAGCCATTGTATTCTGTGCATATCAATAAGGTGTTATTGACGGGATGAATATCGATGAGCGTTATGCCTTCCGCTGCATACGGTGTGATGAGGGGCAGGGGAAGGCGGATTGTAAAGTATTTGGTCAGTGTTATAGTGGGTGCATGGAATCGTCTATGTAGGTAAATTCTGCGTTACCTGTGACCTTGTATTGTATGGTGTACTCTACCTCTTCGGGCATCATGGCGGTGAAGTTTATGGTGTAGATTACTTCCATGCCTTCTGCGGTGTTGGCTTC
>CALYTD010000263.1 GCA_945486445.1 uncultured Prevotellaceae bacterium | reverse complement strand
ACAAGAAGAACCCTGCCACCCTGGCTGAGCTGGGTGCTATCCCCAACGATCTGGACCACTATGCCCCTCTATACACCATCCTGCACCCCACATCATCACTACATAGCCCGCTATGCCAACGATGAAACATGACACAATACAGCACAGAAACAAACAAGTATAAAAACTTGCGAAGGCAAGCAGCAGAGACGAGCGCACCAGAAAGATACAAAGATACAAAGATACAAAGATACAAAGATACACCGCTATCGCTTAGCGGTGTATCAAATCAAACAAAAGCCGAACACTTCACTCTGTTACTGCAAGGTCATAGCCTGCCTCCACGTATGACACGGGCGGATAATATCTTCTGCACTCAAATGCTGTCATCGCTACGATTATCTTCACTATCAGCCTACGTTCATAGATAGACAATGATCTGCCACGCTGGATTCCCGTCTTTGTACAGATGAACCGTACATAAGCCTCTGTTGGATTTTCACTCTTTGGCGCCCACAGATTGATAATCTTCTCTATGGTATTTTCGCCACGGTCTATGTACTTCTTAATTATCTTAGTCGTAGCACGGTAACACATTATCTCGCTATTGAACACGCAAAAGCCCCTGCTTTTGCCTATCTGCCCCTGCCATTTGTTCTTCTCGCTATACCTTATGTTCGTAGGGTTATGATTCAGATAACCTAACGTCGTTGTGTATTCCAGTCTTTCCGTCATGGTCGCTCCTCCTGTTGCTTTTTATACTCCGCCGGCAGATAGGCGTTGATGCTGTTGAACGTTCTGCCGTTATATTCATGGGTAGAGGGGTAAAAAGTGACCAACAAATCCGTCTGCCGGTCCATTGCCTCCTTAAGTTTTTCCATGTCCGGCTGATAGCATAATGTAACCACCAGCTGACAATCGTACGGCTGGTACGGCGGCTCTTCCTCCTGCCATTTTATCACTATGTCAGTTCTAAACCACGGTTCTCCCGTCTTGTCACTTCTCCCTGTCCTTGTCTCTCCTATGGAAACGATTTTTGCTGTCCTCTTCATTTTTTTACTATTTTCTTATACTCTGTCTTACTTGTCTTTTCTATCAAGCCCGCTTTCTTCCAGCGAGATATTATCAGCCGCACGGAACTATATACCCCGGCCTTGTTCCGAGCGTGTTCCACGTCTCCTACACTGAACGCCTCAGGTAATAAATCCCATACGCTCTGCTGGATCGTCGCTTTCGTACTTGCGTCGGCAACCACCTCATTATACTTGTCTCCGTACAGTTTTATTATTTCGGAGAGGTCAACGCTCATCCACCACGCCACAAAGTCGCATACGGTCTTTTTGTTCTTATCCGTAAGCTTCTCCCACAACTGCGAGCACACCAACGCAAGACGGAAGCCTCTTACCGCCACACGCCGTCTGAAAACATCCCTCGCCATGTCCTGTGACAGCAGCGCCTTTTTCTGTTCCTGTTTCAGCCACTTGTTTATGGTCGGCATAATCCAGTCAAGGTTTATCACCTGCACGTCGTTGAACATAAAACGCCATGGCACCTCCTTGTCGAAGTCTTCATCCGCTATTTCGTCAAGCATGGAGAAATCAAAGTTCAACGGGTGCTTGTACTCTCCCCGGTCACAGCGTTCCACGAAATCCTCTATAACCTTCAGCCCACTCTTACTTATCTTCTTCCACTTCGGAGCATCGGCATACTCCTGATTGTCTATGGACGAGAACCCGCACCGTGTCACCAATCCGTTTGTCACGTTTTTGAAATAAGCGTCCAACTGGTCTTGCGTACCCGTAATCAGAACGTTCCAATACAGGCGCACCCTACCCTTAAACGAGTTGGGAGACTTGAACGACTGGCCGTAGAAACCATTGTCCCACGCTATTCTTATCATGTCGTCCTTGTTACCTCCAGCGGCTCTCACGCCCTTGCGCCACTGATCCATCTCAGCCGCGTATGTAAACATGTGATGCCCGTTGTTAGCCGCCTGCTTCTCAAGAAAGTCCGTCTCGGAGTTCTTTGCCTCCATTATGCGTTTAGTCACCCTCGGATTCTCCGGCGAACGCTCGTTGTCTCCCTTGCGTGTCTGCATCTCGCAGTACAGAGCCTCCCTCCTGTCGCTCAGTATGTCACGTAGCTCAAGGTTGCGGTGCAACAGCGAAATGAACCTTTCGATGAACCCCTTGCCTGTACCCGGAGGCGCATAGACTATTGAGAAAAACTCCGTGCTGTGCTCTCTCGCGTCGAACGGATAAACAGCCCTGACGTATGAAGTCAGCGTTCCCATTATCGGCAGCAGGGCGTTGATGCAGGGCACGGCAAAATCCTTCGGACAACTGCCGACTATCTCATTGAACACCGGCGGCAACTTCGGCATCGTGGCCGTATAGTCCCTGCTCTCCACCTCCACCATTTCCGTGACCGGCACGTCATGCTCACGGTAGAACCCGTTTTTCAGCAGGAACATGAAGAACTCCTTGGGCAGCCGTCCAGTAGTGTTCGTGCGGCAGATGCTTCGGCACTGCGACAGGTAGTCGCCCTCCGTAGCCTCAGTGTCAAATCTCGGCAGCAGCTGGCACAGCACCAGCGG
>CALYTD010000262.1 GCA_945486445.1 uncultured Prevotellaceae bacterium | reverse complement strand
GTCTTGTAGGGACGCACCTTGGTGCGTCCGAATTATCTGTTGTCCCCGCATCAGCGGACACACCAAGGCGCGTCCCTACAACGCGATTTGTAATTGTCTTATAGGTAAAAGGCCGCTTTACCACCGCCTTGTAGAGACGAGGTATCACCTCGTCTCAGTAGGGAATGTAACGTGGCGCGGTTGCGGAGACGATGTGGTACATCGTCTCTACATACGGGTGTCAATGCGGTAAGAAGGGCAACAAACACAGAAGCCACCCACGAAATGTCGTGAGTGGCTTCCCGGCGGAATGCGCCTTTACCGGCAATGGCAGGTAAAGGCATGATTAAAACCTAAGTGTATAGACCGCCGTTGATGGATATTACCTCGCCGGTAATGTATGACGCGGCGTCTGACATGAGGAATCCCACCAGTTCGGCAACCTCTTCCGGCTTGCCAAAACGCTTCATGGGCACCTGCTGTTTCAACTCATCCACGGGCAGATCCTTCGTCATGTCTGACTCTATGAAGCCCGGTGCCACGGCGTTTACCGTTATGTTTCTTGCGGCAACCTCCTGTGACAGCGCCTTCGTGGCACCTATCAATGCAGCCTTTGTGGCACTGTAATTGGTCTGGCCGGGCAGTCCTTTCAGTCCGGAGAGCGATGCCATGTTCACTATTCTGCCCCCATGCTTGCGCATCATCATCTTTGGCAGCAACCTGCGGGTGACGTAATAGAATCCGTTGAGGGACGTGTTAATCACGGCGTGCCAGTCCTCTGCCGGCATCATGAACATCATGTTGTCGCGGCGTATGCCTGCATTGTTCAGCAGGTAGGCAATGTAATCATCGGGATGTGCCTCCTCCCACTGGTCAAGGGCTTTGTCAACGGCATCCATGTCGCCGACGTTGAACTGCAAAAGTTCGGCTTTCACGCCTTTGGCTTCCACTGACGCCTTCACCTCTTCGGCCGCAGCCTGATTTGACTGGTAGTTTATCACCACGGGAATACCCATTTCTGCCAGTTTGAGGCATACCGCGCGACCAAGGCCGCGGGAACCTCCTGTTACGAGAGCGTATTTCATCTTCTTTGCTGTTATATGTTTGTTGTTTTGTTGTTTGGTGGTTTAGTGGTTATGTTGTGCGGCTGTCGTCTCGCGCGTATGTATATAAATAAGGTGTGGGCAGTAGCCTTGTTACGCCTGCGGAGATGCCTTTCGCCTGCGGAACTGTATCACAATGACTGCTATTGTCATAACAGCCAGCAGCACAAGGGCGGTATATGCCACCGTCTCTGTGGTGGATACGGTGGCGGGTTTGAACTCAAGCACCACCTTATGACTACCGCCTTTCACGCTGATGGCGCGCAGAACGTAGTTCACACGGCCCACTTCCACGGGCTGACCGTCAACGGTTGCGGTCCAACCAGGGTAATATACCTCCGAGAACACTATCACACCGCCCTGCGAGGAGCGCACGTCATAGTGCAGTTCGTTGGGCAGATACTTCGTCATCACAACGGAAGCCGCGCTGTCCTGGGCCGCACTCTTGCCCAATGCGTGCTCAAAACGCCTGTCTGCCACGGCCGTGGTGTGCAGGTCTATGCTGCCTATGCCGTCCAGTTCCATATTGGCATTGTCAACATAACGCACCTCGGAGACGAACCATCCGTTGCCCATCGCGCCGGGATTGACCACTGGCATGGTCTTGCCGCCCGGCAAATGCAGTATGAGATACTTCGTGTTGAGCATGTTCAGCACGGGCATCACGCTGTCGGTATTGACCTGATTCATGTCTCCCCCCGCCTCTATTATAGCGGTGAAAGCATCCTGCATCTCCGGAAAGATGTACTCATCAATCAACTCTTGGTACCTGCGCAGTTTCGCAGGATGGTAACCTCCGATGGATTTATGGAAGTATGACGTCTCGTTCTCATTGAAAGCATTGCTTGATAAGTTAAGGACGCGGTAGTCAAGGGCTGTGTCACGCAGTATGATCTGGTCTGTCTCCGTCGGCTCTATGGGCGCAGAACGGAGTGTATTGCTGACAAACATGCTGTCGTTGAGGTAGCGTTTGTTTACCTGCCACATATCTACAAGGCAGACAACGGTTACTATACCCACCATCATCATGGCGTTAAGCCGCTTCATGCGGTACAGCATCACCGCGGCGGTGCATATCAGTATTATCACAACCGACCGCCAGCAGTCAGCCGTAAAGGTCGCGATGCGGATGTCGGTGAGGTTGTTACGCAGTGGTATAAGGTGCTCCTGTGGTATGCCCTCCATCGCTCTCATCTCTGATGAGGATATGAACGTGTCGAAGAAGACGGTCGGCATCACCGCGAACAGCATGGCAATGCCGCCTGTAAGGGCGAGAGACACGTAGAGCCAGTTCACTTTTCTGCCCTTGACCGTACCCATTACGCAGCCGGGCTCATCCACAACGCGCTTCAAGGCGAGCATGGCGAGCAAAGGAATGGTGAACTCTGCTACCACGAGTATTGACGCCACGGTGCGGAACTTGGCATACATCGGGACGTAGTCGATGAACAAATCCGTCAGCCACATCATGTTCTTGCCCCATGAGAGGGTTATGCTCA
>CALYTD010000261.1 GCA_945486445.1 uncultured Prevotellaceae bacterium | reverse complement strand
GAAGGCCCCAAGTTCTACAAACGTGACGGCTGGTACTGGATTATGTGCCCCGCTGGCGGTGTGCCTGTGGGCCATCAGTTGGCTATGCGTTCAAAGTCACCATTCGGCCCTTACGAGAGTAAGATGGTATTGGCGCGCGGCACTACGAACGTGAACGGCCCTCACCAAGGCGGTTGGGTGCATCTGAAGTCAGGCGAGGACTGGTTCCTGCACTTCCAGGATAAGGAGGCATACGGCCGTGTTGTATGGCTGGAACCTGTCACATGGAAGGATAACTGGCCCGTTATGGGTGAGAAACAGGGTGTAAAGGCGTATGGCAAGACAGAGAAATACAGCGGTCAGCCGGTGCTGAGATATAAGAAACCGAACGTTGGCAAGACATACCCCATTAACAACCCTGTTGAGGGTGACGAGTTCAATACGCCCGTACTTGGTAAACAATGGCAGTGGCATGCTAATTACGACCAGACATTCGGTATGCCGACACCTTATGGCTACTACCGCGTGTTCTGCCACAGACAGAGTGAGAACTACAAGAACCTGTGGGAGGCCGGTAACCTCTTGTTGCAGAAGACACCGGCAGATAACTTCACCGCCACCACGAAACTTACCGTTACGGCGAAGGACGAGCAGCAGTATGGCGGCTTGATAGTGATGGGTATGGACTACTCCTCTATCGTATTGCGCCGCGTGGGCGACAAGTTTGAACTGCAACAGATAACCTGTAAGCAGGCTGACAAGGGCAAGGCAGAGGAGATAAAGGTGCTGGCTACGCTTCAGCCGACAGCCGTTGACAAGGTAGATTACCAGCCGTCAATCCACTGCCAGTTGTATATGCAGTTGAAGGTGGAGTACATTGGCGGACAGACCAAGGGCGGAGAGAACAAGCACGAGGCACGTGTCACCTTTGCATATTCAAAGGATGGCAAGAAGTTCACACCCTGCGGAGAGCCTTTCACCATGCGTCAGGGCAAGTGGATAGGAGCAAAGATAGGCATCTGTGCAGCCGAGCCAGCAGGCAAGAAGGTGCGCGGATGGGTTGATGTGGACTGGTTCCGCATTGACAAGTAAGCGTTAGGAACAAAGGAAAAATCCCGCATTGATGACGGAGCGGCAACTGCTGCAATGTCAACAATGCGGGGTTTTCGTTGCGTTTTAGGGCTGTGTGACGTGTTGGCAATGCTTGCTGGCAGGCGATACAGGAAAGGCTGTTGATACAATCAGGTGCTGATGAAAATGTGATTAGGTGCTGTTTACCATGCAAACAGGTGCTGTTTATCTGCTAATTAGCACCTGATTGTGTCATACAGCACTGTCACACCTGTTTTTATATGTCAGAAGTTATTGGATTATATGCCGTAAGCAGGGTAGGGAGCAGCAATAAGAAGAGGGAGTATCAGTAGCCGGTAGGCCGTTGATACACCCTCGGTGATTGTTGTTACGGTTTGATAATTATTTCTTTACGTAAACATTTAACTTTGACGCAAGGTCCAGAACCAGCGGGTCGTTATATGCGCCAATGTTCTGGGGCTTCACGACACATGCCCATTTGTCAACAACTTCATTGTACTTGCCGAATGCGTTAACATAAACCTTTGGCTCTCTGTCGAACGTGATGTATGAGTTGTCAAGGCTTGCCTTAATCTGCTCGTGTGTCAGATTGTAACCCTCGTCAATCCTAAAATAGTTCTTTATCTCGAAGGTTATGCCGTCCTTGTAGTATCTGCGCATGGCTTTCAGGGCTGTGCTGTTGATGCCTGCGGTGGACACCTCAATGCCGTTCGCCCTGTATCTGATGGTGAGTGTTACGTTCTGTCCGCCCACAGAGGCCGTCACTTCCTCCACATTCTCCTTGTATGTGAAGTTCTTGTGGTCCTTCACAATCATCATATCGTCCTGCTTGCAGTAGTACTGCACGTCGATAGGCATGAAGACTGTTACGTCAGTGGTGTCGCGCACGTGAATGGACAGGTGTGACTCTTTCCAGCCGCCGTCGTCCTTTTTGTCATTCAAGGCGAGGTTCACCTCTACGGAACCGCCCAGGTTGCTTATCTCTACGGGAGTGTTGTCAACCAGGCTTAGGCTTTCGTCCAACGGCTTGGATATGTCACAACCGTTTGATGTGAAGTGAACAACCGGCTTCTGCTGCGGTGTAAGTTCCACTACCACAGGCTCCTGTGCTGTCTGGTCGTCATTGTTGGTGTCATCGCTTGAGCATGATGCCATGCCAAGTGTAAGGGCAAATGCCACAAAATAAAGAATGTTCTTTTTCATCTTGATGATTAAAATAGGATAAATATATGAATGATAATTGTTTTCTATCTCGCCTTTTTGATATGTATGTAACCGTTTTCTAAGTGCTATGTTATCGTGGAAAGAAAATGCTAATACCTGAAAAATGCGTTCTTGGAACAGTAATTCCGAGTGCAAAAGTACAGTTTTGTATGCGATTATGAAAGAAAATGACGAAGAAAAACAGGTCTTCGATGCAATGTTCTGTAATTTACCCCCCCCAACTGACATATTGGAATGGTGGACGTTGCACTTTTTGCCACAAAACATACACGCCGGGCAGTAAACAGTTGGCAGTCCCGGGCTTTTTGGAACAA
>CALYTD010000260.1 GCA_945486445.1 uncultured Prevotellaceae bacterium | reverse complement strand
GCATCTGCCGCTCCCAGTTCGTCAATCAGTGCGCAGTGAACAGACGTATAAACCGCCGTGTTGCGTAACGGAGTACGTATCACCTCGCCCTCAGGCAACCTTTCAGGCAACGCTCTGTCAGCAGGCACGAGGACATAACGGTGGAGCAGCGAGGCAGTGTCCCACGGATTACGCACCTCCGCCGTCACGATGCCGTCATGCTCACACATTGACAGCAGATGGGAATACCTCATCTCCAACGGCTCCCCGGTGACGGTAGCACCGTTGCCACCCCGCTTGCCGCATGAGATAAGGAGGAATAGGCAGAATGAAAAAGTTATTATTCTGTACATGACAGTATTCTGTTTGTTGTTATTTGTGAATTATGAGTTGTGAGATATGATTGATTTGTCATGAGTTGTGAGTTGTTGATAGTTATTGCAAAATTACAAGAAATAATTAACACAACAAACATTTGCACTTCAAAATTTTGCGGAATGGAAAATAATAAGTAAATTTGCAGACGGAAAAGACAGAACGTAATACACAAAAAATAATAACAATCAGAAGATATGATAGACGTAAAAGAAGTACTCCAGGACGCCGAGGAGCGCATGGAGATGGCAGCAATGTTTCTTGAAGAGCAACTCTCACGCATCCGTGCAGGACGTGCCAATGTGGCAATACTTGACGGAGTGAGGGTAGAGTCATACGGAATGATGGTGCCGTTGAATCAAGTAGCCAACGTAAGTACACCTGATGCGAGAACCATTGCCATAAAGCCGTGGGACAAGAAGGCAATACGCAGCATAGAAAAAGCGATAATGGACTCAGAGGTAGGCATCACCCCCGACAACAATGGCGAGGTGATACGCCTTGCCATACCACAACCTACGGAGGAACGCCGTCGTGAACTGACAAAGCAGTGCAGCAAGATAGCGGAGAAGGCAAAGGTAGAAGTGCGCAATGTACGTGGTGACCTGAAAGACAAGTTGAAGAAAGCAATAAAGGACGGACTGTCAGAGGACGTAGAAAAAGATGCTGAGACCAGCCTGCAGAAGGTACACGACAAGTACATAGCGAAGATAGAAACACTCCTTGAAGAGAAGAATAAGGAGATAATGACAATTTAGTGCTTTGGTGGTTTAGCGGTTTGGTGATTTGGCTTCGTTGTGGGGTAGATACGTAATGATAGGCAAGACCTACACCATCCCCATCCCCAACCAACACCCTAAGACCTGCAACCACCAACCTACAGCCCGAAAGATGACAGGTCTTGTAATAAAAAACACCGGCTACTGGTACACAGTGCTGACAGATGATGGTGCTACGGTTGACTGCAAGGTGAAAGGAAACTTCCGCCTTAAAGGCATCCGTAGCACCAATCCCATTGCTGTGGGCGACAGGGTGGTGATAAAGAAGGCGGATGATACTACCGCTTATATCACGGAGATAGAGGACAGGCGCAACTATGTGATACGTAAATCCTCCAACCTTTCAAAGCAAAGCCACATAATAGCGGCCAACGTGGACCAGGCAATGCTTATCGTTACCATAAATTATCCGGAGACAAGCACGACGTTTATCGACCGCTTCCTTGCCTCGGCGGAGGCATATCGCATCCCGGTCGTGCTGGTATTCAACAAAACTGATTTGCTTTCGGAAGAGGAGTTGCATTATCTTGACATGATGCGCACGCTTTATGACACCGTAGGTTACAAGAGCCTTGCCGTTTCCGCCGCCACAGGTAGCGGCATGGAGGAACTGCATGAGATGCTTGACAGCAAGATAACACTGTTCAGTGGCAACAGTGGAGTGGGGAAGTCAACCATCATCAATGCCCTGATACCCGGCGCAAACCTGCGTACAGCGGAGATAAGCAATGCGCACAACCAAGGCATGCACACCACCACATTCAGCGAGATGCTGCCTATCCCTGAATCAAAAGGAGAGGGGACGCAAGGCTGGATAATAGACACTCCGGGCATTCGCGGATTCGGAACGTTTGACATAGAGCCGGAAGAACTTACAAGTTACTTCAAGGAAATATTCCGCTTCTCAAAAAACTGCCGTTTCTCTGACTGTACACACACGCATGAACCAGGTTGCGCAGTGCTGAAAGCCGTGGAAGACCATTACATCTCCGCCTCACGATACCAGAGTTATCTCTCCATGCTTGAAGACAAGGAAGAGGGAAAATACCGTGTAGGATATTGACAGACAGTAGGGAATTCCCCGCGCGAGGGTAGGAGTTTCCCGCAGGATATTAGGGAAAACAAGTTTTGAGGGTCAATTATTTGCTGTACCTTTGCACCAGAAATCAGAGACAAAGAAGTCTCGGATGTAAATGTAATACGTATAACAAATAAAAAGGAGATAAAGATTATGAAGAAGTATGTATTCAGCATGATGACACTCTTGACACTTGGCACAACAGTATGTTTCGGTGAGACGAATAAGGAAGCAGAACAGATTGTTACCCAACAGCAGGAAATGGTGGAGACTGACAGTAAACATGAGCAGCCCACGGACTGTGAGAATAAAGAGCAGGTGAGGAAAGAACGCGGCAACCAGCGCAGTTCGGGAATGACGGTAAAGAAGAAAGAAGTGACATACAGCGTGCAGACGTTGCA
>CALYTD010000259.1 GCA_945486445.1 uncultured Prevotellaceae bacterium | reverse complement strand
GAAGAACCACATTACAAGTCCCATAAACGCCATTATACCCACTCCCAGAGCCATGGAAATCCATGCAAAACTGTGCATCAGGTCACGTCTTCGTGCGCCTTTGCTCTGCCCTACCAGCGTAGTGGCGGCATCGGCAACGCCGTGTCCAGGCATATAACACAGGCTTTCAACGTTGATTGCGAATGTGTTTGCTGCAATGGCAATGCTGCCCAAAGGGGCAATGATGGAACTGATGGCTATCTGTGCGGTACACATCATACTGCGCTCCATGCTTATTGGGATACCTATAATCCCTGCCTTCTTCAATATTCTCCATGTGGGGAGATATGGATACAGTACTTTGCGCACCGTACCACCATCATATTCTACCGGTAAAAGGCTCTCTGGTTTATCGTGAGAGAAACGCAACACCTTGTCTTTCACAATAAGATAATACACCATACTGGTCATGGTAATAAAATAGGCAACCATCGTTCCGTATGCTGCACCTACCGTTCCCATACCGCATATATAGATGAATATGTAGTTGAAAACAATGTCCAACGTACACATCATCACCATAAGTACACTCGGCACCTTCACGTTTCCACTGCATCTAAGGCTTCCTGCCGCCAGGCTGTTAAGCACAATGAGTGGCATTCCACAGGAGAAGATATTGAAATATGCTGTTGCATCAGCACGGATTGCATCGTCTGCGCCCAGCCAATGTGGCAGTCTCGGAGCAATACCAAGACCTATAAGCATCAGTATCAGGGAGAAAACCAGTCCTGACAATATGCCTTGTCTTATAACGGTGCGTGCCCCTTGCAGGTCTTTCGCCCCTACCCTATGCGCCACTTGCACAGAGAATCCCGCGGCAAAAGCCGATGTCATGCCTCCGAAAAGCCAAATGGTAGTGGAGACAAGGCCCACCGCTGCGGCCTCATCAGTGCTGAGATGTCCTAACATAGCGGCATCTATCATCTGCATTATGATAGAAGACAACTGGGCAATGATTGCTGGCAGACTTAAAATAATGGTGAGATGAAGCTTCTGTTGAAGCGTCATCTCACCGTCTTTCTGGCCCAGCATGCTGAGCAGTTCCTCTTTTGTATGATGTCTTGACATCATGAAATACTTTTAACCCTTAAACGCATAGCGTTGGCATGGGCCTCAAGTTGTTCGTTTTCTGCCATACATACCACAGCTGGTCCTATCGTTTTGACGCCCTCTCGTGTGAGATACTGGAACGTAACCTTACGGTTATACGAGTCAAGGTTCACACCATTGTAGGCCATAGCATAGCCATGTGTAGGCAATGTATGGTTAGTGCCACTGGCATAGTCACCTGCTGACTCACAGGCATAGTTGCCAAGAAACACAGAACCAGCGTTAATAACCTTCTCTGCAAGGGCTTCGTAGTCATCTGTTGATATGATAAGGTGTTCCGGAGCGTACGCGTTACTCAGCGCCATGGCTTCCTCCTTGTCTTTTACAAGCACGAACTGCGAGTTTGCAAGGGTCTTTTCGGCTATTTCATGGCGTGGCAGCATAGCGAGTTGTTGTTCCGTTTCCCTTACTACCTCATTGAGCATAGCCTCTGAGGTGGATATGAGTATCACCTGAGAGTCGGCTCCATGTTCTGCCTGTGAGAGCAGATCTGCGGCTACAAAGGCTGCGTTACTGCTATCATCGGCTATGACACACACCTCACTTGGGCCTGCCGGCATATCTATAGCCACATCGTGCAGCGACACTTGTTGCTTCGCTGCCATGACGTATTGGTTGCCCGGACCGAATATCTTATATACCTTTGGTACGGATTCCGTACCGTATGCCATAGCTCCGATGGCCTGAACGCCTCCCGCCTTGAATATTTTGTTTACCCCAGCAATACGTGCTGCTACAAGGATAGCAGGGTTTACCTTACCCTCTTTGTTAGGAGGTGTACAGAGAACTATCTCCTTACACCCTGCAATCTTTGCGGGTGTAGCGAGCATAAGCACGGTAGAGAACAGTGGCGCAGTGCCTCCGGGTATATATAGCCCGACCTTCTCTATCGCTACACTCTTCTGCCAGCACTCTACACCAGCGGCTGTCTGCACCTTCTTCCCGTCAAACTTCTGTGCCTCATGGAACGCTGCTATATTGTGATGTGCAAGCACAAGGGCGTCTTTCAGTTCCTTTTCTACAAGGTTTTCCGCCTCCTGCATCTCGGCATCTGTCACTGCGAGTTGTGTTAGCACAGCCTTGTCAAATTTTTCCTCGTATGCCATGACTGCCTTGTCTCCTTGTTCACGTACATCATTGAGCACCGAGACAACAGTGGCATTGAGCTGCGACACGTCCATATGTGGCCGTTCGCATATCGCTGCATATTGTTCTTTGGAAGGGTATCTTATTATGTTCATTTTCTTTTCTGATGGATAGAGGTTAAGGGGTGCAGGTTTGTGGTTATACCACCAATAACGGTATGGTACCGAAAATAAGGCCAAAAGCCCAAGACCTACTACCTGAAAGCCTTGTTTACAATATCATCTTCTCTATCGGCAGCACGAGGATTCCTTCTGCCCCAGCGGCCTTCAACTGTCCCACTATTTCCCAGAAATGCTTCTGGTCGATAACGGTATGAATGGAGGTC
>CALYTD010000258.1 GCA_945486445.1 uncultured Prevotellaceae bacterium | reverse complement strand
CACCTTTTCCTGGAATATTTCGCGGTAGCGTGGCTTGTCTTTCTTGTTGTATTTGTATCTCTCACGCAGTTCGTCACTTACCTGTCCGTCATAGAAATAGTGCCACTTATAGGAAGGCTCAAGTTCAAAACTGCGGTTGAAGAAGGCGAGATAGGCGGGAATATATGAGGCGGGCTGCCTCTGTGAGAGCCTTTTCTCCTCCATATCCGCTTCAAGAATGCCCCGCAAGTACCACTTCTTCGGGTTGTCGTCAGCCATGGCGTTGACAAGGCTCAGAGCCGTCTTGTGCGGCACATTGAGTATGTCACGCGCCTCTGTGTATATCACCGCCTTGTTGTCAGGCGCACATGATATGACGTACTCCATCGCTTTCAGCACTTCCTGCTCCTGCTGTGGCGTCAGTTGGTGCGTGGCGTACTTTATAAATCCCTCCTTGAAGGTGATGTACTTGCGCAGTCTCTCCACCTTGGGGTCATCATCTTTGGCAAACCAGTAGTCACAATAACTGAGCGCACTGTCCCTTTCCTCCAACTGGAAGTAGGTTATTATCTGGTTGATGAGCACTTCCCTGCGGTTTTTCTGCGCCTTTTCGCTGTATTCTTTGGTAGAGACAGCACGCAAACGCTTGTTGATGAAGGGGGCAAGTACGCGTGCGTCCGGTCTGCCCCGCCTCTGGTTGAGCATCGCCATGCGGTTGGCCACATACATGGAGAACTTTATCTGCTCATATCCCCCATGCTTTGTAACGTGGCGGTAGGCAAGCATTGTGAGCGTATCCTGTTCCAGCGAGTCGGTGATAGTGTGGAAAAGATTATAGTAGTCGCCGTCAGAAAAATCCCTGCCACGGCCTTTCAGCAGGTCAGCCTTACGCTTGTAGTATTCTGTCGTGACCTCATTGGCGTCCATTACGTGCTCTCTCTCGTAACGATATACCACCCTCATCACTCGCAGCCGCTCCAGAACGGGAAGTATATCAGTCTCATACCCCTCAAGACGGGCTATCTCTGCATCGCCACCAAAGCCTCCCTGCCCCATGTTCTGGCGTACCTGCTCGGCCAATTCGGCCTTGTTGTCAAGGTCAAGTTCCCTTGCCACGTCCTCCCAGGTATATACCTTAGGCTGTGATGTATGGAAGGCAAGGTCGGCATCACCAAGATATGAGCGCACCTTTGCTACCGCCACGCGTGTCCTCTCAGCCGCAAGACGGCGGTTATGCTCCCCTCCTCCCTCAGGGGAAGCAGTGGCTTCCACACGGACTTCCATCAACTGGTCACCGTAGGAGCGCAGTTCCGTGATGAGAGAGTTCAGCTGTATCTGGTTAATGGAATCCCCTGTGAGTTCTGACTTGCCAACGATGAAATGCAGACGCAGGTCACGGTTCTTGGTATCATATACACTTTCCGCATCGATACGGAACTCCTCAGTGTCCATTCCGGCTGCCGCAACACCCAAATCAATAAACTTAAAGATGTTCTTTGAATTGCAGGAGCCTGTCGATGCGCTGCGATTGAAGTATATGTGGTTAAGGTCTGCTATCTGAACAGTGTATGGTATCTTGTAACTGCGCCGCCGGTCGGGCTTGGCATAGACAAGGGTTGTGTCGATATACACCTTCTCGTCCGAGTACAATGGCTTGTCAACGTAGGCGTAAGAGACCTTGTCGTACTTGTGATAATTGAACAACATCCGCTTGTTCTGCAACTTATGATACTCCGGTCCCTCCATGACTATGCCGCTGATATAGTCTATCGTGTCCTCTGTCTGGCAGTCAACGGAACGTGGCTGCACCACAAGTCTTGCACGTTCATTACCATATCCCACGGGCAATTCTACGTGTATCTTGAAGTACATGTTCTTACCATCGTCAATAGCAGGCGCTGCCTTTATGCTGATTGTGTCGCGGTTGGTACCAAGAACATCCACATTTGCTATGGTATGTGCACCTTTATCCATCTTAACCTGGAACAAGTGGTTGTATTCTGTCTGCCCTTCCCTAAGCACAATCACGGCAAATTGCGCGTCTTCTATGGTCAGTTCGTCGTCTGGAAGATATGAAGTCACCAGCAAAGCCATATCCGGATAGGCGTGAACTTTGAAGTCTCCGTTGCCCCGTGAGGTGCGGAACCTGACCTTGTTTGCCGCCACCGCCTTGCTCCATGCGTCCATCTGCACCGGTCCGTTGTCGCCTCTTTGCCTCGTAACGGCATCCTGCAACTGAGCCATCACCGCCTTTGCCCTGTTCTCTGTCTTAAAGAGCGCGTACTGAACAGTGCGGTATTCCTTCTCTCCCGCAGCCTCAAACACTATGTGTGCGTTTGCGTCCACGGCGTCACCCTGTGCATATAGCACTGCCACCTTGCCGATATTGCAATACGGGAGCAGCACTGCCATGAGGATTATGATTATGATTCTTGTTGCCATTGCGAGTGATAAGGGTTGTATTATTTAATGATATACGTCAGCGATACGCCTATACGGAGGGGTAAAAGCAACGTTCCCGCTGCGTTGGCAACGGGATATCCCGCTGCGTTCTGGTGCTGACTGTCGTAGTCTTCGCCGTTCATATACTCCTTTTGGTGGTAATATATGCCGCCAAGACTGGTGTGGAAGTCTATGAGCAGGCGGTCCTTA
>CALYTD010000257.1 GCA_945486445.1 uncultured Prevotellaceae bacterium | reverse complement strand
TAGAGCAGTATTGCGACAAACAATATGTCCACGGCGTCTTTTATGCCGAAGGAGATGAACAATGTGTTTTGTTGTTTAGTTGTTTTTGTTGTTTAGTTGTTTGGTTTTTGTTTGGGCAAGCGTCACTGCGTGCCGCAGGGTTTAGCGGCTTCCTGTCAGTTGTCGCGCCACGAGCACCGTTTCGTAAGCCTCTCTCACGTCGTGCACCCTAAGTATGTCAGCCCCGTTCTGTATCGCTGTCAGGTTGGCAAGCATGGTCCCCCGCATTGCGGAGTCGTCCTGTGCCGTGCCTCCGAGCAACTGCCGTATCATGCGTTTGCGGCTCATTCCCGCAAGTAGCGGCAGTTCCGGGAACGCCTCTTTTATCTCTTTCTGCCGGCGGAGTATGGTGAAGTTGCCTTTTATCACGTCTTTGCCGAAACCGTAGCCGGGGTCGAGTATTATGTCCCTTACACCCAGTCCGCGCAGTGTCTCCACCTCCTTGCGGAAGTTATGCAGCATGGTCTCCATGTCAGCCTGCACCGACATTAATATATAAGGTACGTGTAGCCTCGCCACCTCGGCGAATATTGCCGGCACGTCTCCATCGTCTTCCGCCTTTGTCAGCGGCTTATCGACAATGCCTGTCATGCCTCCCTCGGACACATCGTTTATTATGTCCGCGCCATATTCCTCCACTGCCATCCTCGCCACTGCCGGACGGTATGTGTCTATGCTCAGCACAGCATCGGGATGGCTGCGCCTTATTATCCCGAGGGCGTTGCCCATGCGCCGCAGTTCCTCCTCCTCGCTCACCTCGTCCGCTCCCGGCCGTGTGCTGAAAGCACCTATGTCGATAATCTTTCCGCCCTCGCGCAGAATCTCCTCCGCCCTCGCCGCTATCTCGTGTTCCGTCTGTTTGCGGCTGCCTTCATAGAAAGAGTCGGGGGTGCAGTTAAGTATTCCCATCACGATGGGAGTGCCGTCACAACCAGCATCTCGCCGTTGTAATATTTGATTGATGATGTTGTGGCTTGACATAGTTTCGTTAAGGTGGGGCAAACACATGGCTCTCCCCCGTTCGTGCTACAAAAGTAGCAATAATTTCGCAGTCTCGCAAACTTTTTTTCCAAATTTAATCAACAAGTAAGCCATTTGTCAAAAAAAATCATTATTTTTGCATCGTAAAGCTATTCAGACATCAATTAAGTAAACATAATGAAGACATTTTTCAATGCAAAAGACCTCGGCGACCTGCGTGAAGCCCTTGCCGAGGCGCAGATGGTGAAGCAGGACCGCTTCGCCTTCCAGCATTTAGGTAAGAACAAGACCCTCCTCATGGTCTTTTTCAACAACTCACTGCGCACCCGTCTATCCACACAGAAGGCGGCAATGAACCTTGGCATGAACGTCATAGTGCTTGATGTCAACGCCGGGGCGTGGAAGTTGGAGACGGAACGTGGTGTGATAATGGACGGCGACAAGTCCGAGCACCTGTTGGAGGCCATCCCCGTGATGGGCAGTTTCTGCGACATCATCGGCATACGCAGTTTCGCCGGCCTTGCCGACAGGGACTTTGACTATGCCGAGACCATCGTGAACCAGTTTGTGCAGTATAGCGGCCGCCCCGTCTTTGCCATGGAGACAGCCACCGTTCACCCCTTGCAGGCGTTCGCGGACCTTATCACCATTGAGGAGCATAAGACCACGGAGCGTGTCAAGGCGGTGCTGACATGGGCGCCACACTGCCGCGCCCTGCCTCAGGCCGTGCCCGACTCCTTCGCCGAGTGGATGCTCGCCGCGCCGGACGTTGACCTTGTCATAACCCACCCGGAGGGCTATGAGCTCGACCCGCGCTTCGTGGCGGGAGCCACGGTGGAGTATGATCAGAAGAAAGCCTTTGAGGGAGCGGACTTTATCTACGCCAAGAACTGGTCATGCCCCGGTGTCACCCGTCCGGAGGACTACGGCAAGATTCTCTCCAAGGATATGTCCTGGACGGTGGACGCGGAGCACATGTCGTGGACTAACAACGGCAAGTTCCTGCACTGCCTGCCCGTGCGTCGTGGATTGATAGTGACGGATGACGTGATAGAAAGCCCCAACTCGCTTGTCATACCGGAGGCGGCAAACCGTGAGATAAGTGCCGAGGTGGTGATAAAGCGCATGCTTGAGGCGCTGTAGAGGCACGCGTTTTTATTGCTTAACGGCATTAATACTATCCGTGAAGCCGATTCTTTTCAATACAGGCGGGGCATTTCCATTGTGCGGAAGTGCCCTGTCTGCTTATTCGTGAATGGTAAAGGGAGTTATATACCCCCGTTGTTAGGAAAACGGGGGGCAACAACCGACAAGACAAACAGGTGCTGATTGCATTGTGATCAGGTGCTGAATGTGATGTAATCAGCGCCTGTTTACTGTGCAATCAGCACCTGTTAGCATTGTGGCTTGTCGTTGCGCCGTGTGTAAAAACAGCCTTGACACGGCGTTGCGCATAACTGTGTGGAAGGGTTATATGACCTCGAAACGACTGAGAATGATTACCGCTATGCAGGTGGGAACGAAGAAGCGCACAAGGAACAGGAACAGTGTGAGCGCCCATCGTGCCCAGTGGAACCGTCCGCCGCTGGTGAGTTCTTCCATAATCACGTC
>CALYTD010000256.1 GCA_945486445.1 uncultured Prevotellaceae bacterium | reverse complement strand
GTCGGAGGACTGTCTGCTGACATCAGAACTGGAATATACCAACGAGGAATATGCAATAGCCAAGATTGCGGGATTAAAGATGTGTGAGTCGTATAACCTGCAATATGGTACCAACTACATTGCCGTGATGCCTACAAACCTTTACGGCCCCAATGACAACTTCCATTTGGAGAATTCACACGTGATGCCTGCCATGATGCGAAAGGTGTATCTTGCAAAACTGATACATGACGGTGATTGGACGGCCATACGCCGGGATATGGATAAGCGTCCTGTGGAGGGCGTTGACGGCACACAGACAGAGAAGGAAGTGCTGGAGGTACTTGCAAAGTACGGTATAGAAGATAATAAGGTGACACTATGGGGAACGGGAAAACCTCTGCGTGAATTCCTGTGGAGCGAGGATATGGCTGACGCTTCAGTACACTGCTTGCTTAATGTAGATTTTAAGGACATCATAGGAATAGAGAAATACTCTGCTGTACATTACGGCGCAGCGGTGGATGGTGCTGTTGATCGTAACCATTCTGCGGGTCGTGGTGGAGCAATCCCCTCGCTCGGCGAGATACGTAACTGTCACATTAACGTTGGCACAGGTAAGGAACTGACGATACGTGAATTGTCAGAACTTGTGGTTAAGACCGTGGGTTTTGAGGGAGAGGTGTTCTTTGACGCTTCAAAACCTGACGGTACGATGCGTAAGTTGATTTCCGTTGACAAATTGCACCGCCTGGGGTGGACACACAAAGTGGAGATAGAGGATGGAGTAGGGAGGCTCTTTGAGTGGTATAAGGGTTCACTTACTGATATGTAATGATAATGACAGATAAATATATAATAACACAATAAACAATAAAATCATGTCAGAAAGAAAAGTAGCACTGATAACTGGTGTAACAGGGCAGGACGGTAGTTACCTGTCAGAGTTCCTGTTGAAGAAAGATTATGAGGTACATGGCATCATTCGCCGTTCCTCTGTTGACTATCGTGAGCGCATAGCACATCTTGAGGGCACGCCACGTTTTCATCTGCATTATGCTGATATGGGTGACTCTATGTCACTTGTGAAACTTGTAGGCAAGGTGCAGCCCACGGAGATATATAACCTTGCGGCACAGAGCCACGTGCAGGTAAGCTTTGATGCGCCAGAGTTCACTGCAGATGTTGACGCTGTAGGTGTGCTGCGCATATTGGAAGCAGTACGTACAAACCATCTTGAGAAGACATGTAAGATATATCAGGCTTCTACTTCTGAATTGTATGGTAAGGTGGAGGAGGTGCCACAGAATGAGAATACACCGTTCCACCCTTACTCCCCATACGCTGTTGCAAAGTTGTATGGCTTCTGGATAATAAAGGAATATCGTGAGGCATACGATATGTTCTGCTGTTCTGGTATTCTGTTCAACCATGAGTCAGAACGTCGTGGTGAGACATTCGTTACACGTAAGATTACACTTGCCGCTGCGCGTATAGCTCAGGGAAAGCAGGAGAAACTGTATCTTGGTAACCTTTCCTCGCTGCGTGACTGGGGATATGCCAAGGATTATGTAGAGTGTATGTGGCTCATACTGCAACACGATACACCTGAGGATTTCGTAATAGCAACGGGAGTGCAACACTCTGTGCGTGAGTTTGCTTATCATGCATTTAAGACTGCTGGTATAGAATTGGAGTTTAGAGGTGAGGGTATGGACGAGAAAGGTGTTTGTATAGCAGGTCCGAAGGAACTTATAGGTAAGACATTGATAGAGGTAAGCCCTGATTTCTATCGTCCTACTGATGTGGTGAATCTGTGGGGAGACCCGTCAAAGGCAAAGAGAGAGTTGGGCTGGAATCCGCAGACGACATCATTTGAGCAGCTTGTACAGATTATGGTGAAGCATGATATGGAAAAGGTTGCTGCCGATCATGTGGCGAGTGTGATGCGCACCAACCTTGCGGAGTATCTGGAAAAAGGATTAGTGAAGTAATTGGTTGACGTTTGCCAAAAGGCAAACGTCATTTTGTATCGGGCTGTTTGGCCTTTGATTTGGCAAGCATTATAGAACATTAGTTTAGTTCTTGATTATGACAAGAACTAAACTAATGGCAGTGTAACAACTATAGTTAATGATTTGTTGTTTGAAACTGCATTGATACCAGCTCCATAACGCATTGTGGCATTACCTGTCTCGCGAATTATTTGTCGCATGATGAGAAAGTCTACATCAGGTGTGGAGGTAGAAAATAGATGTTCAGCAGTCGTGGCAGGAAGCCTGCTGTTCGTCATAAGGAAGTTTATTGTGACATATCTGTCGGTACGTGTGGTAATGGTGCATGATGGCATCTTACCGCTATTATGCCTTTTTAATAACACTTTCAGGTAAGACATCAGTTCGTTGTTTGCAAGGACAGTTATGTTGTCAGTACTTTCATTGCAGATGTCTGTTGTAGCATTATTGCAGGGAAATATCTTGTGTAGGTTGAGTCTTTCTACGTGGAAGTTTATTGATGAGTTGAGAATTGCCATAGCTTGTGTGCTGAGGCTACAGTATAGTTCTCGGTAGTAGTACACAGTCATGGCAAGGTCATTGGCACTGGCTTCGTCACATGCCAAATGACGTATTCTGACAGGATAGTAGGTAGTATCG
>CALYTD010000255.1 GCA_945486445.1 uncultured Prevotellaceae bacterium | reverse complement strand
ACCATGTGCTGAATCCAAGCATAATCACCACAAGAGTCAGATGGCGTTCCCCAGACGTTACGTCCGTATTTGTCTGATGACCATTCAACCGATCCCCATTTATCAAGTGAGAAAGGAGGGTTGGCAATGACGCAATCAAACTTGGCTATCTCGCTTCCTTGAAGAATCTTTGGGTTACGAAGCGTGTCACCTTGCATAATGTTAAAGTCTGATGCACCATGCAAGAAGAGGTTCATCTTGGCAATGGCAGCATTGACCACGTTCTTCTCCTGTCCGAAGATACTACCGCAACAGAGGTTGTCATGATTCATGTGGTGAACTGCCTCAATGAGCATACCACCACTACCGCAAGCAGGGTCATAGACGGTTTCTCCTGGTTTTGGGTCAAGGATGCGTACAAGCAGACTCACAACAGAACGAGGTGTGTAGAACTCGCCTGCCTGAGCCTTTGAGTCATCGGCAAACTTCTTCAGCAAGACCTCGTAGGCATCGCCCATGAGATCGGCAGGATAGGCGTTGTTTCCAAGGTTGCGTGTTGACAGATGTTCTATGAGGTCACGTATCTTACCATCAGTGAGAATGCTCTTGTTCGTCCACTTCTGGCTTGAGAACATACTGAGCACTCCGTAAAGAGTATCGGGATTGGCAAGCTCTATCTTGCGCATGGCACCAACGATGGCAGCACCAAGATTCTCAGTACGCTCGCGTATATCCTTCCAATGGCATCCGTCAGGAATGTCAAAGCGATGTTGTTCTGGCAACATAGCATAATCCATATCGCCACCGCTCTCTTCGAGTGCTGCTTGCATCTCCTCGTCATACACGTCAGAAATGCGCTTATAGTAAAGGATTGGCGTTATGTAATCCTTGAAGTTATCTTGGCTCACAGGACCACGAAGGATGTTACAAGCTTCAAATAAGAAGTTGTAAAGATCCTGCGCATTTTGCATGACATCCTGTTCTTCTTCCAATACGTCAAATAAACCAGGGGTTTCACTGGATTTGTTTTTCTTTGCCATATTGATGTCTATTTTTCTGTTGAATTTAATAAGTCCTTAACATCAACGTCAAGAATTTTTGCAATCTGATCGAGAGTATGCAGGTCTGGCTGATTGGTATTGCTACACCATTTCGAAACCGCACACGATGATTTGCCAAGTTGTTCCGCTAACCACTTGCCAGTTCTTTTTTTCTCAACCAAAACAACCTTGATTCTATTTAAATCCGCCATATCTAATTTATTTAATTTGAGTGCAAATATAATAAACATGGTTTATTTTTTCCAAATAATCTGTTTATATAATGCAAAATTATGTTTTTAAACATATGGGATAGGTAAAAATGAGAGCATTTTGTTAAAAAAGTGTCAAAATAATTTGGAAATGTCAGAAAAAATGACTATATTTGCATACTGTATTTAGTCACCTTAAACTGATAAAAAATGGGAATGATCGTTTACTTTGTACTGGGCTATCTGGCTCTGTGTATAGCCGTAGTGTTCTTCAGAAAGGCTATGCCTCTGGTATTGCTTGCAGGCTATCTATATGCCGCAGTGTTGATCTTTGACTCACATGAATGGTTGTGGGGGTTGGCGGTCATTATGGCCTTGTCCTTTGTACTGGTTCTGATGCGTATTGCCGATGGTGATATGCAGAAGTCTTCTGGTGCAAAGTCATCTCATCGTGGAGGCTCAACTTCCATGCGCTGGCTATACTATGTCATCCCTCTGTTCTGGCCTTTCCTGATTGTTAAGGCTTTCCTGTCTGGTAAGACACACCAGACGGATATGACACCATACGACTACGAGCAGTTCAAGAAGTGTAATGCGCGATAGATAAACCGCCTAACTACCTGTAGATGGTTCTACGTTGTAGTCAGACGGTAAGATAAGGCATTGAATTGTTATAGTAGTGCTAATCTCTCAAGTTCCTCTAACGTGTGTATGCGCACGCTACATATATATTGTAATACTATGGTAGGGTCTATAACCTTTCCGGAACGCCGACAAGTGATGTGAAGGTGGGCACCTGAAGATCGTCCACTATTTCCGCTCACCGCAATACAGTCACCTGCCTTCAGTTGTTCTCCTTCTGATACTGACACCTCAGACAGGTGGCAGTAAGATATTGCGTAGTCCCCAGAAGTCACCGTGATGTACTTTCCAGATCGTTCATCGGAGCCTATCTTGATAACCTTCCCAGGAAACATTGTATAGACGGGCTCATAGTATGCTCGTAGGTCTATGCCTGCGTGCATGGAAATCTTCTTATGATCGAAGGGGTCTCGTCTCGTTCCGTAGGTCGATGTGATACGGATGGAATTAAGGGGAGGGCATACGCTATAGTAGCGTCTGGTCAGTCTCTTGCTCAGAGAATCCAAATACAGGTTTCTCTGGGCTTTTTTCGTAGTGATAGGGTAGTCGTTCGTCTCTTCGGTAATGGTTGTTTCCTCGCTGTTTCCCTCAGTTCGTTCATTAGTTAATGTCTCTGTTGTGTTAGTGGTTGTTAATGTTTCGTACTCGGCGTTCTCATCACAGGAATCTGCCATAATCTCAACTTTGTAACTCTCTTTCTTCCAGGCAAAAGAGTTCCATTGTCCCCATGAAACTGACGGGACAATTAAAAAAAATAAAAAAGTGATTTTTCTCATTCCAAAGTGTTTCTCATGTAGATAAAT
>CALYTD010000254.1 GCA_945486445.1 uncultured Prevotellaceae bacterium | reverse complement strand
TCCAAGGGCTGTGACGTAAGGGTTAGCCGCCGTTTCGAGGAAACACATGCCAGTGGCAATGACAAAGAACACCGCCAGATAGGCGTAATAACTTTTCAGCATGGCGGCAAAAAAGAAAAGATAACCGCCCAACGCCGCCAGCAACAGGCCGAAAACGATGCCGCCTTTGTATGAATAGCGTTTCAGGAACATCGCTATCGGTATCGGACAAATGAAGTATGCAAGCCAGTATGCGGTCTCTGTGAACGACGCCTCGAATGTGTTTAACTCGCAGGTCTTCATCAGTTGGCGTATCATCGTGGGCAAAAGGTTGCTGCTTATGGCCCAGAGGAAGAACAGGCAGAATACAAGTGCGAGGGCTATACGCTTATTCATGGCCGAAAGATATTAATATACGGAACACTTTACCGGGCTCTTCCGCCCACTTCTTCATTGCCTTCTCTGCCTCTTCCGGGGTCGTCTCCATGCTTATCAGGCGGTCAACAGGGCAGGTGCCACGTTCGAGATAATGTATCACCGCGCGGAAGTCAGACGGCATGGCGTTGCGGGAACCGCGTATGTCAAGTTCCTTTTGCACGAAGTACTTGGTCTGGAAAGACACCTCTGTCTTTGCATATCCTATGCAGACCACACGTCCCGTGAACGCCACCTCGTCCACCGCCATCTGGTATGTCTGCGCACTTCCCACGGCTTCTATCACCACATCCGGGCTGAAACCGGCTGTAATGTCAAGCAGTCTCGCGTGAACGTCCTCGGTAGTGGTATTTATTGTGTACGCCGCCCCGAGCTGTCGCGCCAGCGCCAGCTTGCCGTCGTCAATGTCGGCGGCTATCACCGTAGCCCCGCGTTGTGCGGAACGCACTATCGCTCCCATGCCTACCATGCCGCAACCTATCACCAACACCACGTCAATGTCAGTGACTTGAGCGCGTGACACAGCGTGAAAGCCAACGCTCATAGGCTCAACCAGAGCGCAAGTGCGTGGTGTTAGCAGTCCGGCGGGTATCACTTTCTCCCACGGTAGCACGAGGTATTCACGCATTGCGCCGTCACGCTGCACGCCAAGGGTCTCGTTGTGCTGACAGGCATTGGGCCGTCCGTTGCGGCATGAGGCGCACTTGCCGCAGTTGGTATAAGGGTTTACGGTCACGGTCATGCCGGGTTTCAGTCCCTCCGGCACATCATCTCCTATGTGTTCTATCACTGCCCCCACCTCATGTCCGGGTATTACAGGCATACGAACCATAGGGTTGCGGCCGAGGAAGGTGCTGAGGTCGGAACCGCAGAAGCCTACATACTTTATCCGTAGTAACACTTCACCACCCTTTATCTGTGGTGTTTCGCCTGTATTTGGCGTATCAATGAGCGACATCTGACGCTCTGCTGTAATCTTTATAGTTTTCATTCTGACATGTTTTTTATATAAGGTAAATCTATGTTAGGCTCTATTCCGTAGAACCGTTGTGCGTTTTCGCCGAGGAACATAGCCTTCTCCTCGGTGCTAAGCGCGTCACTGTGCAGTATGAAGTCATACGACATCTTGTATGTTATGGCTGTTATTGTGCGTGGATAGTCGCTTCCCCACATGAGTTTCTCCATTCCTACCATCGCTGCTGCTTCCTGAATGGCTGCTATTGCGGAGGGGAATGGGTAGAACTCGCTGTTGTATAGCCACGTGATACCGCCTGCCTCCACATACACGTTGCTGTTTTGTGCCAATTTAATCTGTTCCTTCCACCCTTCTCTTGTGGGCATACCAAAGTGGCCTATGGCTATTTTCAGCGTGGGACATTCTTCTATTACCTCTTTCATCTCTGCCGTCTGCGTGTCTCCGTCGGCCAGTGTCACGGAGAGAAACATTCCTGTTGCTTCCATGGTCTTGAACATTTTTATCATTCTGTCGGAGTTAAGCGTCACGCGACGGTTATCGAGTATCAGCCTGTGGGCAGGCACTGCGATGCCGCGGAAGCCCTGCCTGCGCAGTTCTTCTGCCTCGTTTGCCAGGCTGTTCTCGTCCTTTTCGGTGTCAAGATAGTCACACATTCCGCAGACGACGAAACGCTCGGGGTAACGGTCTGCCACCTCTTTGAGGTATGAGTTTTGACAGCCGTCAATGAGTTCCTGTACTACTACCGCTGCGGATACTTGTGCATAGTTCATGTTTGAGAGGAAAACCTCGGCGGAGTTGCGCCCGTCTATCATGAACGGTGGCAGCATTTGCACCTCCTCACCGAGGAAGTCTGCCCTGCCGTCTCGTTTGGAACGTATCGGCATACCGTTCCAACAGGTGTCTTGTTTCAGCCAGAGATGGCTGTGTGCGTCTATTATTTTCATTGTTGTAGGGTGTTAACTGTTCTTCCATCTTGTTCCCATCTGGTTGCCGATGATGTCTTTCACCTCTTTCACCAGTTCCTTGTCAATGGGCTCTTCCACGTAGTCTATGTTCTTTTGCACATTCTTTGGGCTTGCGCTGCTGAACAGGGTGGTGGCTACCTGTGGGTTGAATGATGTGGAGTACTGTATTGCGAGTTTGTCTATTGGGTACCCTTTTTCTTGGCAGTAGGTGGAGGCCCGTGCGCAGGCGTCCTTTAATGCCTGCGGTGCTGGGTGCCAGTCTGGTGCTCCGCGCATGGAGAGCAGACCCATGGAGAATGGTGATGCGTTGATGATGCCTATGCCTTTCTCTT
>CALYTD010000253.1 GCA_945486445.1 uncultured Prevotellaceae bacterium | reverse complement strand
CGCAAAAAAAACGCAAATAGTTTGCTCAATCGGCTATTTTTTTGTAACTTTGCACACGTTATATACGCGTCGCTATTAATAAGGTACGTGACAATAAAATCTCAACAACAAACATACATATACAAATGAACATTTCATACAAATGGCTTAAAGAGTACGTTGACTTCGACCTTACCGCCGAGGAAGTATGCGCTGCGCTGACAAGCACCGGTCTTGAAGTGGACGCTTTGGAAGAAGTGCAGACCATAAAAGGTGGGCTTAAAGGCCTTTACGTAGGTCAGGTACTCACCTGTGAGCCGCATCCCGACTCAGACCATATGCACGTATGCACGGTGGATTTGGGCAAGGAGACACCGTCGCAGATAGTCTGCGGAGCACCAAACGTAGCAGCCGGACAGAAAGTAATAGTGGCTGACATCGGCTGTAAGCTGTATGACGGCGACAAGGAGTTTGTGATAAAGAAGTCAAAACTACGCGGAGTAGAGTCTAACGGCATGATATGCGCAGAGGACGAGATAGGCATCGGCACAGACCATGCCGGCATAATAGTGCTGCCAGAAGACGCCACCGTGGGACAGCCTGCCGCAGAATACTACAACATAGAGAGCGACTGGCTGATAGAGGTGGACATAACCGCCAACCGCGCAGATGCCTTGTCGCACTACGGAGTGGCGCGTGACCTCTACGCATGGCTCGTGCAGAACGGTTACGAGACCAGCCTGCACCGCCCGGCATGTGACGCCTTCACCGTAGATGAATGTACACTGCCAGTAGAAGTGGAGATACAAAACACCGAGGCCTGCCGACGTTACGCCTGCGTTAGCCTGACAGGCTGTGAAGTAAAAGAATCACCCGAATGGCTGAAAAACAAACTCACCGTGATAGGACCGCGCCCCATCAACAACCTAGTTGATATAACCAACTATATCATGATGGCCTATGGACAGCCCCTGCACTGCTTTGACGCTGACATGGTGATGGGACATAAGATAGTTGTGCGCGACCAGAACGAGGGCAAGAACTTCGTGACGCTTGACGGAGTGGAGCATACACTGGGAGAACATGACCTCGCTATCTGCAACACCGAGGAACCAATGTGCATAGCCGGAGTGTTCGGCGGAAAAGGTTCAGGAACATACGAGACCACAAAGAATGTGGTATTAGAGTCAGCATACTTCCACCCAACATGGATACGCAAGTCAGCACGACGCCATGCACTATCAACTGACGCCTCATTCCGCTTTGAACGCGGCATAGACCCAAACGGAACAATATACGCCCTGAAGCAAGCCGCAATACTATGCAAGGAACTTGCCGGAGCAAAAGTAAGCATGGAGATAAAAGACGTATATCCCAATCCAATAGAAAACCCACGTATGCGGCTGGATTACGAATACGTTGACAGGCTGATAGGCAAGCAGATAGGCAGTGATACCATAAAGAATATACTAAAAACACTGGAAGTAGAGATAAACAACGAGGACGCACAAGGCCTTGACATCACCGTACCAGCATACAGAGTGGACGTGCAACGGCCGTGCGATGTGGTAGAAGACATACTCCGAATATACGGATATAACAACGTAGAAATACCCACACAACTAAAATCCTCGCTCGTAGTAAAAGGCTTTGAAGACCAGCGTCACAAACTGATGAACCTCGTAGCAGAGCAACTTGTGGGCGCAGGATTCAATGAAATACTCAATAACTCACTGACAAAAGGCGCATATTACACAAGCCTTGAAGCCTATCCGGCAGAAAAACTTGTGACAATAGTCAACCCATTGTCATCAGACCTCAACGTGATGCGCCAGACACTACTCTTCGGAGGCCTGGAAAGCATCATGCGCAACGCCAACCGTCGCATGGCAAACCTGCGACTGTTCGAATTCGGTAACTGCTATCAGCACGACAATGACAAGCAAGACGACGAGAACCCAATGCGAGCCTACACAGAAGAAAGCCACCTTGGCATCTGGATCACAGGCAAACGCATGGAAGGCTCGTGGATACACGCCGACGAGGACACCTCATTCTATGAACTAAAAGCACACGTTGATAACATACTGCGCCGCATAGGACTGCCAAAAGGAATGGTGGTAGCCGAGAAATCAGCCAATGACATCTTCGCAACAGGTATAACACTGAAAAACAGAGGCGGCAAGGTGCTCGTGGAAATGGGCGTAATATCCAAGAAGATACAGAAGCAGGCAGACATAGAACGCGAAGTATATTACGCAGAAATAAACTGGACACAGGTGACAAACGCTGTGAAAAAGAACGCTGTACACTTCACGGAAGTACCCAAATACCCAGCCGTCAGCCGTGACCTCGCATTGCTCATAGACAAGAATGTAGAGTTCGCCGAAATAGAAAAAATAGCACGCCAGACAGAAAAGAAACTGCTTAAGCGCGTAGAACTGTTCGACGTCTATGAAGGAGAAAAACTCCCTGAGGGCAAGAAATCATACGCTGTCAACTTCATACTGCAAGACCCGGAAAAGACAATGGGCGACAAGCAGATAGACACAATAATGAACAAACTCATAAACAACCTCAAACGACAACTCAATGCAGAGTTGAGATAATGAGAAGTAACCCATAATCACAAGAACCGACAACACCCATATATAAACCATAACAACCCCATGGGAAGAGCATTTGCCTCCCGTAAAGCCGCAAAGTTAAAGCGTTGGGGACACATGGCAAAGACATTCACACG
>CALYTD010000252.1 GCA_945486445.1 uncultured Prevotellaceae bacterium | reverse complement strand
ACGGCCATTGCGGGCATACATAAACTGCATACCATTAGAATAAACATTAGAAACAACGTTTTTTGCTTCTTTTCTTGCGTCAGGATTCTATACATCTATATACCGAATTTCTCTGGGTATTTGCCTTTTGTTGTTGCAAAATACTGCTTAATCTCAGGCAATTCTTTCTCTATATTCCCGGATGGTAAGACACTCTTGGTGCATCTTATCAACTTCTTCTCATAGTCAAGTGCATAGAGTAGTATGGGGATTCCTGCCTTCTCTGCAATAAAGTAAAACCCTTTCTTCCACTCTGGGTTATAACTTCTTGTCCCTTCGGGTGTTATAGTGAGGTGAAATACGTCTGACTTCTTTGCTGCTTCGGCAAGTGTGTCCGTCATACTTGTCTTCTGTTTGCGGCATACGGGTATGCCTCCCGTTTTGCGGAATATAGGTCCAAGCGGCCAGAAAAACCACTCCTCTTTCATAAGGTAATTTGATTGTAACCCCTCTGCCCTGCAATATAACTGCCCAAGGACAAAATCCCAATTGCTCGTATGCGGTGCAAGGCAGATGATATATTTATCGGGATGCTTCACCGTTATCTCCTTCTTCCAGCCGAGGCAACGGTAAAGCAACCATGAGCACAGACCTTTCAGCATAGCCGTTTTAGTGTAAGTTGTTTATCTGGTCAACGATATTGTTAACCTCGGTGGTAAAACTGTTTATCAGATTGTTGTAATATTCTTTTACCTTCATGCCCGGCTCTGGGTGTGATACCCTCATTATGTAGTCAGAATGAACGTGCATGACGGTTCTGAGTAAAGAGTCAATGTTCTCTTTATCACTGTTGGCATTATATAGGGAAACAGCAACACACTCTGCGAAAAGGTCGCTGCATATATAGTTAATACCTCTTTTCAGACTTCTTTTGTTTGCCATAAATACGTTTGTTGGGTTTAGTGGGTTTGTAATAAAGTTTTAAGGTGGAAAGTGCTTTCTTACAACTGAAAGCACCTCCAAAGTTAAACAAAAATCCAATAATAAAAAAGCGAAAGACATATTTTTGTGTTTTTTTTCGTATTATAAGCACGTTTTATATGTTATCTCACTTATTTTTATTAATTTTGCACGCATATAAGCAAATGCCAAACCTTGTGCGATACACACATAGCGTAATCTCCCCCCAGAGTAATCAGGTGCTCATTGTTATGTAATCAGGCCCTTATTGCGCAGCAATCAGGGCTTAATTGCAATGTAATCAGGTGCTGATAGCAGACATACCTGTTTCATTGATGATGGAAAGAGGGGAATGCCACCACTATTATATCGTACAGAAGGAATAAAGGAACAAGACAGAATCATAATAAACTACAAATACAATAATGGCAAAAGAACTTAAAGAACTGACAAAACGCGCTGACAACTACAGTCAGTGGTACAATGATCTTGTTGTTAAGGCAGACCTCGCTGAGCAGTCTGCGGTACGTGGCTGCATGGTAATCAAACCATACGGATATGCTATATGGGAAAAGATGCAGCAGCAACTTGATAAGATGTTCAAAGAAACAGGCGCACAGAACGCCTACTTCCCACTACTTATTCCAAAGTCATTCCTTTCAAGAGAAGCGGAGCACGTAGAGGGTTTTGCAAAGGAATGTGCCGTGGTGACACATTACCGCCTTAAAACAAATGACGCAGGTAACGGGGTAGTAGTTGACCCGTCAGCAAAACTTGAAGAAGAACTCATAGTACGCCCAACCTCTGAGACCATAATATGGAACACCTACAAGAACTGGATTCACTCATGGCGTGACCTCCCTTTGATGTGTAACCAGTGGTGTAACGTTATGCGATGGGAAATGCGTACGCGCCCATTCCTGCGTACCTCAGAGTTCCTTTGGCAAGAAGGACACACTGCACATGCAACACGTGAGGAAGCAGAAGCAGAAGCAAAGCAGATGCTGAAGGTATATGCTCAGTTCGCAGAAGAATGGATGGCTGTGCCAGTAATGCAAGGAGTAAAAAGCGAAACAGAACGATTCGCAGGAGCACTTGACACATACACCATCGAGGCAATGATGCAGGACGGAAAGGCTTTACAGTCAGGCACATCACACTTCCTCGGCCAAAACTTCGCAAAAGCCTTCGAGGTGACATACCTTACAAAGGAAAACAAACAGGAATACGTATGGGCTACGTCATGGGGTGTTTCCACACGACTCATCGGAGCACTCATCATGACACACTCTGACGATAACGGTCTCGTGCTCCCACCACGCCTCGCACCATTGCAGGTAGTCATAATACCAATAGGAAAGGGAGAACAACAGGAACAAATAAAAGAGAAGTTCCAGCCTGTAATAGAGTCACTGAAAAGTCAAGGCATCAGCGTGAAGTATGACGATGCAGACAACAAACGACCAGGATTCAAGTTTGCTGACTACGAACTTAAAGGTGTACCAGTGCGCCTTGTAATGGGTGGCCGTGACCTTGAGAACGGTACCGTAGAGGTAATGCGCCGTGATACCCTCGAAAAGGAGACAGTAAACTTTGAAGGCCTTGACACATACGTAGCCAATCTGCTGGAAGACATACAGAATAATATATTCCGAAAGGCCAAGACCTTCCGTGATGCACACATTTATGAGTGTGACAACTACGAGGAGTTTAAGGAACGTGTAAAAGACGGAGGCTTCTTCCTATGCCACTGGGACGGAACAGCAGAGACAGAAGCAAGAATAAAAGAAGACAC
>CALYTD010000251.1 GCA_945486445.1 uncultured Prevotellaceae bacterium | reverse complement strand
GCACAATATGAAGGTGCACTATTAAAATTTTGTCCCCCTGTTATCTGACTCATCGGCATAAAACTCCTCATCAGGCGCAGGTATCTCGATGCCACTTTCCCATCGCACAGAACCATAATAGTTCTTAGCACCAGGGTCGTTAACCACGCCACCGTCAATGGTGAGGTGGTAATAATGGAATCCCGCGTCCATGGGCCCGTCCGTAGTACCCGTCCATACACCTTCCTTGTCCTTGTGTAACACCGTGCCGCCAGAGCCACCAAGTCCAAGACTAACAATCACTGATTTAGCGTCAGGAGCAACAACACGGAACCGCGCATAACCCTGAGAGTTGACCATGGGGAACTGCTGTCCTGGCTGGTTTAGCGGCGACGGACGGAAATCCTCCTTTACTACCGCAGCGTCCCTTGCGGCATTGAAATCCCTTATGGTATAATATACCTTCTTAGGCTTCATGTCCCTGTCAAAAGGCAGGGGGTAGTTGTTAGCCCCAATCCAAGAATCCGCATCAGAGAGATTCCAGAACGTAACATTCTTTATGACGTCCCTGTGCTTGCGAAGCACACGGAAGACGTTGGCGTACTGAGCATCGTGCAGGGTCTTGATATGCTGTGGCACCTCACCTCCCTTGCCACGACTGAACACTAACTGTCCACCCATCTCCTCGTTGGTGCGTATGTCAAGTTCTGTAATGTGAATCCTGTTAACAATCTGTGAGAACTTAACAATGGCGTTCTCCAAGTCCTCCATGCTCGGGCTGTAAATGTTATAGTGCCCCTGCATACCAATACCGTCAATAGGCGCTCCCGCCTCCTTCATTTTCTTCACCATATCAAAGATACGGTCACGCTTAACAGGGTTGCATGTATTATAATCATTGTAGAACAATTCCACGTCAGGGTCTGCCTCACGTGCAAACTGGAACACCTTAACAATCAGTTCCTCACCACATAGGTCCATCATCTTGGTCTTCCTGTACGGACTTGGTGTTTCCCCTCTCCATGCCCTTGCCCTGCCGTCACCGTCGGCAATAGCCTCGTTCAGCACGTCCCAGGCATACACCACGTCCTTATAGCGTTTCACTACGGTGTGTATATGCTCACGCAGCCGTTCGTAAAATACCTCCTTTTTCACCGCTCTGCCTTTCTTGTCAGTAAACATCCAGTCTGCAAACTGACTGTGCCATGCTAGACAGTGCCCACGCATCTTCACTCCGTTAGCCCGACACCAGTTGGCAATGCTGTCAGCACCTCCAAAGTTCCACACCCCCTCCTTCGGGTGTATCACCCCTGGTTTCATGGCGTTCTCAGCCGTAATGCTATTAAAGTTCCTCTTTACTATCTCCATCTGTTCCGACGAAGCCACGTTGCGTAGGTTAAGTGCCACACCGATAGAGAAGTATTCACCGTACGTGTCCTTATAACCCTTTTCAGAGTCAATACCATGCCGTTGACGAGGTTGAGCATGCATAGCAGAAAGTGAACTGACAATCAGCAAGCATGAAAAAAACGAGCGAAGTTTCATTTTTCCAATAACAGTTTTTTAATAAGGTTTTAGTCTTTTTGCCTGCAAAGTTACAATGAAACGCCTAATCCCCCTTTTCCTTTTGTATCATAAACTTTCGAGAATGTAACAAAGTTGTGGGTTCTTCTTCTTCATAACAGAAGTGGGTGCGCACTTCACTCCCCTATCATCACCGTTTTCTCCCTTCCTTCATAAACAATTGTCGCATGGCTACCAGAGGCAGGCGCCGCACCCACGCCCTTGCCGTCAGCAACAACAACGAGCTTGAGTAGTCGCGACTTTGTCATGCCCGGATAACTGCCCTTGCGATTGCTGATGGTGAGACGTCTGTCATGGTCGTTCCATTTTATGTTGTAGGTAGCATATATTCCCTGCTCGTAGTTGTAGTTGTCACCCTCATCTTCATATATGGTAAACTCTCCGTCTGCACCAGGGTATATTCTTATCTCCCATGGAGCATCGGGTTTTTCAGAGGAGAACTGCTGCAAGGGGCCCATCGGGACTATTGACCCTGCGCGTACAAATACGGGTATATGGCTGATGGGTGCTGGGCTGGTGACGGTCTGTCCGCCCTCGTATCTCTTGCCGGTATAGAAGTCTATCCACGCCGTCCCCTTAGGCAGATACACCTGCCGTGACTTTATTTCGCCTGTTGGTGGAGTAGAGTCTGCCTTATAATACATGGGCACGGTCACGGGACACGCCATGAAGGCAGGGCCAAAGAGCAGTTGGTCTTTTATGTCATGCACACTGTGGTCGCTGCGATAGTCAAACGCCAATGGCCGTGTCATGCTACGGTTGTTGAATGTCATGGAGGCAGCAACGGAGTAGGTGTATGGCAACAGCCTGTAACGTAGGTTTATTTGCTCTATGATTGCGTCATAGAATGGTTCTCCTTGCTTCCCAAACTGCCATGGCTCACGTGCGCAGTCGGTGCCGTGGCTGCGAAACAGTGGTAGCCATTGGCAGAATTGCAGGTTGCGAACGTAGAACTCCCGGTAGCCCATATCCTTTGTTCCCTTCTGATAATCCCCCTGCCAGAACCATGAATTCCCTTTCCTTACGAAGAAAGCACCCGCATCTATTGTCCAATAGGGTGAGCCGGTTGCCATATAGTTAAGTCCGGAGGGTATTTGCTGGGCAAAGTCGTGCCATGAGGCTTTGGTGTCTCCGTTCCATACTACGGTGCCGTAGCGTTGCTGTCCTGCGTA
>CALYTD010000250.1 GCA_945486445.1 uncultured Prevotellaceae bacterium | reverse complement strand
TGGTGACGTTTTGTTCAAGTGCATTGGCATGAACATACATCTGCAAGCGGTTGTAGTAACGCATATCGTAGGTAGTGTTCTTATACACCGCTACAGCATCGCCATGCGACATATTGTCAAGGTCAAAGCGCATTGCCTGCTCGTTGTTTTCCGTCAGTTGTGGTTGTGACGGGTCCACCACTCGTGATATGCCTGGTGGAAGAACATAATTGACAGGTTTCTTATCGTTATTCTCCTCTATATTTACTACTGATGTGGTAAACTGCGCAGTGGGGTTTGCTGACGCTCCGCTTATTGGCTGGTCATATACTCGCCAGTCGCCTCTTACGAGGTCAAGGCTGGCAAGACGCAGCACTGTAGGTTCTTCAAAACCAGTCATATACATACGCATGAAGCGTATTGACGAGATATCATTGATACCTCCTACTGCCTTTCCCTGATTTATTGGCACACGGAACTGATACCACGTGACGGTCTCACGCTTGCCGTTACGCAGCGATACCGTTGCCTCGCGCTTGTCAGAAATGTAGTTGTCGCCTACATTAAGACGGTTAGGGTCTATCTCTACACAGTATTCATAGAATCTCTCATACTCATTCAGTGTGTAGTCCTGGTTTATGTCCTCTACGTCTGGTGTCGTCTTATACGAGGTGTCGTATGCCTCTGTTCTTGAGTCTGAGTCTGGTGAATTGCCCTGCGGGTTATTTATATACTTATAGCGTTCAAGTATTGGTGATTTCTTATTGTCCCATTCTGCTCCACGAAAATAGCGATAATCGTCATTGGCAGGGTCAAGAATAATCTCCTTTATAACGGAATCGTTCCTTACCGTTCCTGTTCCGTCAAGCCCAGCACCTACGGCAGCGGTGAGGAAGTTACGATATGGTTCCCACGTACGTTCTTCCTCATCTGTCAATCCGTTAAAACCTACGTCTTGCTTTGCACGTGCTCCAGAGGTTGTGGCAAATGCATAATTTATAGTATTTTGCACGGGAATCTTACCCCACTGCGTTGTAGCAACGGAGTCTGTGCCATTCACAGGCATTCCGCTTTCATAGAATTTCTTTCCGTCAAGCAGTATATCCTCTGACACCTCACCGAGGTTAAAGTAAAGTTTGCCAGTATGTCTTGCTGCTGTTCCATCATTGCGTGTATAGACAAAGGGGTCAAGCATCCAGAACTCTATGTACTCAATATTCGCCTCTTGGAAATCATTGGTGTCAAGTTTGCGCATCATTCCGCCCCATGAGGTCTTTGGTGTCAACAAGTGTCCGTTTTGGTCTATAGAGGGATTGAAGTTATAAGGTCCACGCTCCTGTGGATAGAAAGCCATATTCATTATGCTTAACGTTGATGTAGCACCGCTATACGTGCTCTGATCACGGTTGGGATAGAGTTCTGACACATACACCTCACGGACATAATGGTTCGACAACTGTTCCAGATCTTCCTTAATATGTCCAGGTGTTAGTGTGGAAGAACGGCGTGTAAACAATGGGTCTATGGCATACCATGCAAGGCGTGCACGGTCATACCCTGACGATAGGTCTGTCTTGTTCAACGTCCTTCTGACCTCACCGCCTATGACTGACGGCACACTTGACAATGTCCATGATGTAGGCGTGAGCAGACTGATGCCCGTGGTAGATGACTCAAAGTCGTCTATATATGATGCGTTATCCTGTGTTCCACTGGCTACACTACTAAAAAGTTTTGCAAACTCTGCATTGAATTGTATGTTTGATGGCTGCGTAACGTGCAGGAAAGGAACCTTGTTGAGCATATTCGTAAGCCACTGACTGTCTTTCTTCCAGTTGATGTTAAGTCCCACAAGTGTGTTCCTAACAGGTTCCATGCCCATCGTAACCTTTGACGTAAGACTTTGTTCTGACAGGTGTTGCAATGTTCCGCTTAGTTGGAAATCTTTTGAGAAATCATACTCCCAGTTCACACCGAACATTGTCTTTCGTGACATTCCATACTCTGATTCGCTTTCAAGAGAGACATTGACATTTGTCCCTGCATCTATGATGCTCTGATTGAGTATGGTAACCTCTCCCGCCGAGTAATCCACAGAATAATCTGACCCCTCTACAAGGGTCACACCTCCTGCCGTTACCACCACAGAGCCCTGTGGCACGTTGTATGCTCCGAGTGATATAACGTTTGCCGAAGTTCCCTTATACTGTCCCGTGATTATAAAGCGGTTTTTGTCTGCTATTTGCTTTGCTACAGTGCGTGTAGTGTCATACAGTTCCTGATAACGGTATCTGCTGGCACTTTCCTCACTTGCCCCTGCCTGTCGCATAGCTTCATAAAGTCCTGTGCCAAAGGGCTCTACCTTTGGCAGAAATACACGTCCGCCTGTTACCGTGTACCCCTCTACAAAGTCAAAATAGCCGTTGCTGCGCACACGGTTGTTATTGTCAAGGCGATCTGCTCCTATAAGTTTTATGATAGGGGTATCTTTCAGTTTCCCCGCGTTCTCTGGGATATAATTGACATATACCCCCACCGTGTCGCTCTGATATTTTATATCAAGACGAAACTTCTCCTTCTGCACTGACGAAGCAAGGTAATACACGTTACGCATCATAAGTCGCCAGTTAGGCTGTGAGGGAACACAACTGGTATTCTTCAACGCCTTTACATACAGTGCCTGATTAATGTCTGTAAGGTCTGAGGAGAATTCTCCCACCTGATATGTCACTCCGCCTTTGGTATATTCGTAAGCTACGGCA
>CALYTD010000249.1 GCA_945486445.1 uncultured Prevotellaceae bacterium | reverse complement strand
AATTTGCATTTATTTAGTTCCTTATTATTATCATATAACTGATATTCAATTTCTAAGTAACCAAGACTTTTTTCTTTATTATAGATAACTTTCAAATTTTCTCCATTAAGGAGCAATAGTTCTCTTATGTTTTCTATAAATGACAACTTATAGAATTTATCAAACTCTTTACTCAACGTAAATTTTTCCTTAGTATTCTCATTACTTAACACATCATTTTCAAGCAGATTTCCGTTTGTCGCTTATTAGACAGTGGTTTTGTGAGATGCCGCTGATTACACAGTGAAAGACCGCTGATTGCATTGTGAACAAGTGCTGATTGCATGGTGAACAGCACCTGTTTGCGGAGTGGGGAAATATTGATTGGGACGGAGAGAGAGGCAGATAGTCTGAAAAAGAAGAGGCTGCGCCTTACCTTTCGGTATGGTGCAGCCGTTTTCCTGTGCCCAAAACCGGACTCGAACCGGTACGCCTTGCGGCATTGGTGTTTGAGACCAACGCGTCTACCAATTCCGCCATTTGGGCAAACTTGTCATGGTAGCGTGTTATTTTTGCGCTGCAAAGGTAATAATATTTTTTGAATTGTCAAAGGTTTTGGGCGATTATTTTGCTTTTGTGGTGTCGCTTTTCTTCATAAACGGCGGTTTACCACAGTATTTCCGTGTCTGGATTGTCCTCTGTGAAGATTGGTTTGTTGGTGTTTTGCTTGGTTCTGTAGAACTGTATGGCAGAGTCATTCATCTTGGGGTTGGTGCTTCGCAACATACGTATCACCTCTGAGCCTGCCCATATCATGGGGCCATAGCCGTGTGCCGCCATAGCGTGGACGGGGCGATATGCGTAGAATGCGGGTTCAAAGCCCATGCCCGTACCTACGCAGGTGCCTTCCACCTGGCCTTGGGCTTTGACCTTGGTCTGGCACGCCTGCCATGCCAGCAGCACTTGTGCGCCGTATGTCTGTGCGTCAATCCATCCTTCGTTTATGGCGTGTGCCATGCAGTAGGTGTATATGGCGGTGCATGAGGTTTCAAGATATGTGTCGTGACGGTCCAACAGTTGGTGCCAGAAGCCTGTCTTATCCTGTAAGGCTGACAGGCCTTCTATGTGTTGTCGCAGCAGGTCGAGCACAAATTCACGGTCTTTCTCGGTCTCTGCGGTATTACCGTTCTTTGCAAGTGCGTCCAGCACTTCGCACATGGTCAGTATTCCCCAGCCGTTGGCTCTGCCCCAATGGTATGCGGGGTGCGGGGTCATGCTCTCTACCCAACCGTGCCGGAAGAGTTTTTTCTCAGGTACCCACATACGTTCTTTGAACAGTTTTATCTGCTTTACGGCATCGTGTATGGCGGTGTTGTCACTGGTCATCACGCCGTACCACGCCATGCACGGTACGCCCATATACATATCGTCAAGCCATACAGTATTGCGATGTGGACGGTGGCGGGCAAAGATACCGTCGGGGAGGCGGTATTGCTTGTTGCGAACGAAATCTACATAGCGGTTTATCACTGCATTGTATGCCTTTGATGGTTTCATCATATTGAGCCGACAGTAGGCTGCTGCCATTGCACCGCAGTCATCGAGGGCGCCGGGGTAGAGTACCATGCGCATCTGCGTGTCATACTCCCTGTCCTTTTCCAGTGCTTTGGCCTCGCTTTCTGCCTGCTTGGAGATTAGTTCGAGGCGCTTTTTTGCGAATGTGGCGTAACGCTCATCGCCTGTTGATGTGGCAGCGTTGAGCATGGCAGCGTACAGTACTCCTGCCTCGTAGGAGGTGAGCCTGAAACTGCCTTTGGCAAGGCGGCCATCCACTACTGTGGCGGGCATGGCCTGTTCGAGGTATGACAGCACGCGGTCGATGGTGGCTTTGACATCTTTTTCCTCCGGTATGCCGTAGGGTGTGTCATACTGTGGCTGCATGAGGTGCAACGGAGTGTTTTGGTCGTTGATTTCCTTTTGCGCGTGAATGTTTGTGCACAGAGCCGTGAGGGCTATGGCAAGCGTTATGGTCAGTAGTGGTTTCATGTGTCAGTAGTTAGTTGTTTGTTATCAGTTGTTGCTGTTTCTTGTGGTATAAGTGCCTGAAACAAAACATGAGTTGCAGGTTACTTGCGGCCTCCTTATTTACGGACAGCCGTGTGTGTATCCTGCAACTCATATCTTATAATACCCGTTTTTAGTGTTATTGCTTACAGTGTCTGTAAGTATTTCTCCGCTTCCAGAGCTGCTTTACAGCCTGTTCCAGCGGCAACTATCGCCTGACGATACGTCGGGTCGCATACGTCTCCGGCAGCGAACACACCCTTTATGTTAGTCTGCTGCGTGTTACCAATGGTCTTTATGTAGCCCATCTCGTCCAGTTCCAGCTGGCCTTTGAAGATTTCCGTGACGGGTTTGTGACCTATGGCGAGGAAGAAACCGTCTATTGCGAGGTCATATTTCTCCTCGTCAGCCTCGCCTTTTCGCCTGACAAGGTGCATGCCTTCTACGCCGTTCTCTCCGTAGAGCCCTATGGCGTTGTGCTCAAAGAGTATCTCTATGTTCTCTGTTTCACGCACACGGCGTTGCATTATGTCTGAGGCACGGAGATAGTTTTTGCGTACTACGAGATAAACTTTCTTGCAAAGTGAGGACAGGTAGAGCGCATCTTCGCAGGCGGTGTCACCACCTCCCACCACTGCCGTAACCTTTTTGCGGTAGAAGAAACCGTCACAGGTGGCGCAGGCTGACACTCCCATGCCGTTGT
>CALYTD010000248.1 GCA_945486445.1 uncultured Prevotellaceae bacterium | reverse complement strand
GAGTGTCACGCTCTATCTTTAGCACCGCACCAAGGGGCACACTGACATTGCGATAGCACGCAGTCTTGCCGCTCCATGGTGATCCATAAAGCGTGGGGCAGCCGTCAACGAGGCGTATTATGGGGTTATCATCATTGATAAGGTCACACCCTTCGATGTTCATCAGCCAGTTAGCGACCTGCGTACTCTTACCAGTTCCGCTCTCAGCAGTAAAAGCATAGGCCCTGCCGGCGTGCCTTACGACAGACGCATGGACCAGAAGCGTGTCACGGAAGGCTGCACTGAAAGCGTAAACAAGCATCAGTACACTGTTGATTGCAAAGTGTTTGACAGCCATATCGCCCCTTATTGCACAGCGACAGTCATCAAACTGCGGTGTGGTAATGAGCAAGGCACATGGCATTCCCTGCGTGTTGTGAATGAGAAACTGGTATCTTCCGTCTGCTGTGCGCTCCACTTTTGTCTTTCCGTTGCCCGTGTCTGCCACGGTAATAAGGCGTAGTTCAGATGCTGGTAGTTCTCTAAGACGCTCTTCCAAACGCAAAGTGAAAAGCATATCAGCACCCTCCGCCAGCGGAATCTTGAACGGAATGAAAGACGGAAGAAGCGTGTCGAGTACCGCCTCGGCACCTTTTACCGTTACTCTTACGTTATGTCCACCTATGCAGTAATCCATGATTATTCCTCACGTACGGTCTCAAAACGGAACTCTCCCTGCCCTACATTCTTGACAAGAAAGCCTTGTTTCTGTAGTTTCCGCACCTGTTTGAGGTACATTTTGTCCAGTTTCTTGATGCTATTGGCAAATGTTACGGAACAGATACGGTCTTTTTCTCCCTTCTGTGCCATGTGTTTGGCGAGTTGTAAGGACATACTCTCCCTGCCAACAAGGAACTTTGTCTTTTTAACCAACTGTGCATTGTCCAGCAACAGTTCGTCAGTCATATAGACAACAGAATCTGACGGCGACATAGCCATGCCATATACGTACAGTCTTCCTGCCTCTATTATCTCATTCTTAGCCTCTTTCTTCTTGCTTTTCTTCTTCTCTTTCAGCTCTTTCTTCTGCTGTTTGGTGCCGTCCTTGGGCTTGTTTCCTGCTTTTTCTTGCTGTGCTGAGACGGTTATTGACACCATGACAGCCATCAATATGGTTATTATTTTGTTCATTGTCAGTATTGTTTTATTCCTTTATCTCTATTTGTTCTTTTCCTGTTCACGTATATATATAAATAAGGTGTGTCACTCTTCCCTCTTCATTACACGGCGCATTTTCCTCTCGGCGGTCTTTCTTATCTGGCGCACGCGCTCTCTTTTCAGTCCTCGTTCGCCGCCAATCTCCGCCATAGTCTTACGTTCTGCACCTCCAATGCCATAGAACGAGGTTATTACTTCACGCTCTCTTTCATTGAGAACTCTTATTGCTTGCATTAGCGCAAAGCTCACTTCCTTGTCCACCACGGCGTCATCTGTCATCGGTTTGCCTGCTTTCAGCATGTCACCGAGTGTGTTTGTCTGCCCTGGGTGCAACGGTACGTCTGTTGACATGCGCTTCACCTCACTGCCTTCTACCTTTCCGCTCTTTGGTAGTGTCACCATAGTGCTTTGTTCTGGCAGTGCTTCTTCCATGGCTTTACGTATTTCCCACACGGCGTAGTTGACGAAACGCCCATCGTTTTTGGGCTTCCATCTGCGTGCAGAGAGCATCAGTGCGATGTTTCCTTCGCTGATAAGGTCTTCCATGTTCAGCCCTTTGTCGGCGTACTGTCGTGCTATACTGACCACAAACCGCAGGTTAGCGGTCACCAGTTTGGTTATAGCGGCTTCGTCACCTTGTGCTATTCTCGCAGCCAGTGAGTGTTCTTCCTCTTCGCTTAGTGACGGTATATTGTGTATTTCCTGCCAGTAGGCATCGAGAGTGTCTATTGATTGCATAGGTGGTATCGGTGTTTTATTGTTTTACATATATCTGTCAGCGTTACAGCCAGACCTCAAACAGCCTTGAAAGCCAACCTTTTGTCTTCTGCCATCGGGTGCGCCATGTGTCCCATTTCTCTGGTGTGAGCATGAAACTTCTTTGTTTATCGGCGTCAAACAGCCTTGTTAGTTCTGCCGTTGTGTGTGTGTCTATGATGACGGCGTTGGCTTCATAGTCCCAGTTTAGTGATCTTGCATCGAGGTTACAACTGCCAACCGTGCACACTCTTCCGTCCACCATGATTATTTTCGTGTGGTGAAAGCCTCCTTGGTAGATATATACTTCCGCTCCACGTTTCATCATCCAGTGCAGATGATAGAACGAACAGTCCGGCGACATGGGTATGTCGCTCTTCTCACCCATCATTACTTGCATCTTCACTCCACGCTTCAAGGCGCGCTTGATGGCTTTCTTCACCGAGTGGGTGAGTGTCATGTAAGGGTTAAGTATCTGTATGCTGTCCTTTGCATTGTCTATTGCTGCAATGTAGAACTGCCTCATTATCTTGTTTGTCTTGTGCGGTTCACGGTTTATTATGCCCACCATCTTGCGGTATGCGGTTGCTGTTGTGTCGGGTTTCAAGCCTTTGAAGTAGTCTGCTGGGCGGTATCCGCGGTAGTATTTCTCGCCGTGTACGTTCTGTTTTGCTGTCTTGTTCCACATTCTGAGGAATATTCTCTGCAGCGTGTTGACCTCTTCTCCGTCTATCCGGCAGTGCATATCGTGCCATTCTCCCACCACTTCCGTGCCGTGAATGTAATAGTCTGCCACGTTCATGCCTCCTGTAT
>CALYTD010000247.1 GCA_945486445.1 uncultured Prevotellaceae bacterium | reverse complement strand
AATCCCTACGTAGAACGCCTGCAACTGAACGAAGAAACCATTTGGGCAGGACAGCCAAACGATAATGCTAACCCTGAAGCATTGGAGGCTATCCCCGTGATACAGAGCCTTATATGGAAAGGAGAATACCTGAAAGCACAGGAGATGGCAACGCAGAAAGTTATGTCACGCACCAACTCTGGTATGCCTTATCAGACATTCGGCGATGCCTATATCTCTATGCCAGGCATGACCAACTATACAGCCTACCGCCGGGAACTGTGTCTGGACTCAGCAAAGACCGTGACCAACTGGACCGCCAACGGTGTGAGATACAGAAGGGAGACGATAGCCTCGCTGTCAGAAAACGTTATCATGATGCGTATCACAGCTGACAAACAAGGAAGCATAACACTTAACGCAAACTTCTGTTCACCACACGCTGACGTCATAATACGCAGCGAAGGAGAAACCGTATCCTTAGAAGGCGTTACATCAAGCCATGAAGGACTGAAAGGCAAGGTACGCTTCATGGGCAGAATGGCAATGACGGTGAGCGGAGAAAAGGCCCAGATGGTGTCACGCAATGGGGTTATCAGCGTGACAGACGCTGACGAGGCAGTGCTGTATATCACCATTGCCACCAACTTCGTGAACTACCATGACATCACAGCCAACGAAGCGGAACGTAGTAAGTCGGCACTCGAAAAGGCAATGGCACACCCGTATGACACGGAACGAGCACGCCACACAGAGAATTATCAACGGCTAATGGGTCGCTGCACCCTATGGCTTGGAGAAGACAAATACCCCAACCTGCCTACGGATAAAAGAATAGTAAACTTCGCAGAAAACGATGATAACCACCTTGTAGCCACCTATTTCACCTTCGGTCGCTATCTGCTTATCTGCTGTTCGCAGCCAGGCACACAGCCAGCCAACCTGCAAGGAATATGGAACGACAAGATGTTTCCCTCGTGGGATTCAAAATATACCACAAACATAAACCTTGAAATGAACTACTGGCCGACAGAGGTCACAAACCTTACGGAACTCAACGAGCCACTGTTCCGCCTTATAGAAGAGGTCAGCGAGACGGGAGCAAGAACGGCAAAAACCATGTACGGCAAAGCAGGCTGGGTGCTTCACCACAACACAGATATATGGCGCGTCACGGGAGGCATTGACCGCGCCACCTCAGGAATGTGGATGACAGGGGCAGCATGGCTGTGCCACCATCTGTGGGAGCACTATCTATTCACCATGGACATAGACTTCCTGCAAAGGTATTACCCCATAATGAAAGATGCTGCGCTGTTCCTTGACAGCATGTTAATACCAGAACCCAAGCATGGCTGGCTGGTAATATCCCCCAGTGTGTCGCCAGAGAACGTACACCCATCAAAGGATGGTAACGTAGCCATAGCAGCAGGAACGGCAATGGATGCACAACTAATCAGCGAACTCTTTAATAACGTCATCGCCGCAGCAGAACGTCTCGGCGTTGACAGCACGCTGGCACAGCATTACAGAGAGCGACAGAAGTTGCTACCACCAATGCAGGTGGGCAGATGGGGACAACTACAAGAATGGATAGAAGACTGGGACAACCCAGAGGACGTACACCGTCACCTGAGCCATCTGTACGCCCTTTACCCAGGATATGCCATTACCGACAAGACACCAGAACTGATAAAGGCAGCACGTGAGAGCCTGATACACCGTGGAGACCCAAGCACGGGGTGGTCAATGGGCTGGAAGGTATGTCTATGGGCAAGACTACTTGACGGTAACCACGCATATAAGTTGATACACAACCAACTCACACTGACGGAGGATAGGTTTGTAGCATACGGAAAGAACAAGAAGAAAGGGGGAACATACCGCAACCTTTTTGACGCACACCCACCATTCCAGATTGACGGAAACTTCGGCTGCACCGCCGGCATTGCAGAGATGTTGGTGCAGAGCCATAAAGGATATATCGATATACTACCAGCACTACCAGATGCGTGGAGAGCACAAGGGCGAGTAACAGGACTTATGACACGTGGAGCAATAGAGGTATGTAACCTTGAATGGAAAGCAGGAAAGGTGACACAGATGACAATACGCTCAAACGCTGGAGGCATGATAAAAATAAAATATAACGGTAAGTTCCGTACCATAAAAACAGTGAAAGGAAAAGAATATCAGTTATGAGTCATAAGTTGTGAGTTATAAGTTCCTTGCAAGCAATGCTGCATAGTTGAACGATTCGCCAACTAATAATATTAAAGATCTTATAACTCATCACTCATAAATTATAACTAAACAACTAAACCACCAAACAACTAAACCACAATGAAACAAATACTCCTTACATTAGCATTGACATGTTGCGTACTAACAACCACAAACGCTGCGGGGAAAGGCGAAAAGCCCTGGGACAATGGCAAACTGATGGTGTCAGACAACAACCGTTACTTACAGTTTCAGAACGGCACACCTTTCTTCTGGTTAGGAGATACAGGTTGGCTGTTGCCTGAGAGACTGGACCGTGCAGAAGCACAGTATTATCTACAGAAATGCCGTGAGGCAGGATACAATATAGTACAAATACAAGTAATAGACAATGTTCCCGCAATCAACATCTACGGTCAGCCATCACACCCCCACGGCTGGGATATGTCTAAGGCAGACCCCGACGGGGTGTATTCCTATTGGGACCACCTTGACTATATAGTAGAACTGGCAAGACAAAACGGCATATATATAGGAATGGTAGCCATCTGGGGGTCACAGATAAAAAACGGTA
>CALYTD010000246.1 GCA_945486445.1 uncultured Prevotellaceae bacterium | reverse complement strand
AAGACGCAACATATAGCCGAACGCCACCGCGGCACACTCGTCATGCCACACGACGAGAACGGAAAAAATAAGTGTATCGCCTGCACACTGTGCGAAAAGGCGTGTCCTAACGGCAGCATTAAAATAACATCACAGACGGTCACAACAGCAGACGGAAAGAAGAAAAAACTGCTTACCGACTACCTGTATGACCTCGGCGACTGTATGTTCTGCCAACTATGCGTCAATGCATGCCCGCATGACGCCATAAAGTTTGTTAAAGATTTTGAGAACGCAGTGTTTAACCGTGACGCACTCAAGCAACATCTTAACGTTCCACCCACACAAGCGGAACTGGACGAATATGCAGAGTACGCAAAACAAGCCGCAGCAAAGGCGGCAGCTGAGAAGGTTGCACTTAACAATAAGGAGGAAAAGTAACCATGGCAAATATAATAATGTTCGCTATCTTTGCTGTAATAATAATCGTAGCAGCAATCGCCTCTGTGATGACAAAGAGTATAATGCGTGCCGTAACAGCACTGCTGTTCGTACTCTTCTCCGTAGCAGGAATGTACTTCCTGCTTGACTACACCTTCCTTGGCACCGCACAGTTGAGCATATACGCTGGTGGCATGACCATGATATACATCTTTGCCATACAACTTATATCAAAGCGTACGCTTCAAGGATTAAAAGAAAAAATCAATCTCAGACGCTTTGCCATAGGTGCAATCGTGGCAGTTGCAGGATTACTCACCGTAGTCATTACCCAATTAAAGTACTCTTTCTTTGAAAGATTCATGGAACAACCAGACATTGAAGTTCCGATGGAGACGATAGGAACGGCACTAATGGGTTCTGAGAAATACCAATATGTATTACCATTTGAATTCATATCAGTGTTCCTGCTGGCATGTATCATCGGTGGTCTTGTAGTTTCACGTAACCAACAAAAGGAGGATAAGTAGATATGGTACCAGTAGAATGTTTCTTCGTACTCAGTGCGATACTTTTCTTTATCGGCGTATTCGGCTTCGTTACCCGCCGCAACATGATTGCCATGCTGGTCAGCATAGAGCTTGTCCTTAACGCTGTTGACCTTAACTTTGCGGCATTCAACCGTCTGCTGTACCCACATCAGATGGAAGGAATGTTCTTCACGCTCTTCTCCATTGGCGTAAGTGCAGCGGAGAGCGCCGTAGCAATAGCCATCATACTCAACGCTTATCACCATTTCCATAGTGACAACGTGACAAGCATAAAGAACATGAAATTCTAACAACGTCAAACCTGTTTGCCACTTAAAATGCGGCTTACAAGAAAATAAAAACAGAAAACAAACAATGGAATACGGTTATACAATCGGTATACTTCTTCTTCCTCTGCTTTCATTCTTGATAATCGGTTTGACTGATTATTTCAGAGGCAAGAAAGGATGGTCCCACAAGGCTGCCGGCCTTATAGGTACAGGGACACTTGGCATAGTCACCATCCTCAGTTATGTCACTGCATTCGAATACTTCGGTGCGGAACGTTTGGCAGACGGTACCTTCCCCACTATGGTGCCATACAACACAACATGGTTACCTCTTGGCAACTTACACTTTGATCTCGGCATACTACTGGATCCAATTTCAGTCATGATGCTCATAGTAATATCCACAGTGTCACTGATGGTGCACATATATTCTTTCGGATATATGCACGGAGAGAAAGGCTTTCAGCGCTATTATGCCTTCCTTTCACTCTTCACCTTCTCCATGCTTGGACTTGTATTGGCCACAAACATCTTCCAGATGTATATGTTCTGGGAACTTGTAGGTGTGAGTTCATACCTGCTTATAGGCTTCTATTATCCATTACAGGCAGCGGTACACGCATCAAAGAAGGCATTTATTGTAACGCGCTTCGCTGATATGTTCTTCCTTGTAGGTATTCTTATCTTCGGATATTACACTGGTTCATTCAATTTCTCCTTTGCTGGTGAGATACAGGGAGCCGCTGCAGATACCTTCACTCTGTGTAACGCAGACAAGGCATGGGCAGCAGGTGCAATGATACTACCTACAGCCCTTGTACTGATGTTCATTGGTGGTGCAGGTAAGTCTGCCATGTTCCCTCTGCATATATGGTTGCCTGACGCCATGGAAGGCCCTACCCCAGTCTCCGCACTTATCCACGCAGCAACGATGGTTGTTGCAGGTGTGTTCCAGATAGCCCGTCTCTTCCCTCTTTGGATAGAGTATGCGCCTGATCAGATGTCTATTGTTGTAGTTATCGGAGCATTCACCGCTTTCTATGCTGCGGCTGTGGCCTGCGCCCAAAGTGACATTAAGCGTGTACTTGCCTTCTCTACAATATCACAGATAGCATTTATGATGGTGGCCCTTGGCGTATGTCTTCCTGGGCACGGCGACGAAGCATTGATAGACAATCACGCATCATTGGGATATATGGCATCATTGTTCCATCTATTTACTCACGCCATGTTCAAGGCTTGCCTATTCCTTGGTGCAGGCTGTATTATCCACGCTGTCCACTCTAACGAAATGTCAACGATGGGAGGCCTACGCAAGTATATGCCTGTAACCCATGCCACTTTCCTTATATCCTGTCTTGCAATAGCAGGAATTCCATTCTTCTCTGGCTTCAGTTCAAAGGATGAAATTATCTCTGCCTGCTTTGCTTACTCTCCCGTCTGCGGTTGGTGGATGACAGGCGTAGCCGCTATGACAGCGTTCTATATGTTCCGTCTCTACTACGGCATCTTCTGGGGAACGGAGAATAAGGAACTCCA
>CALYTD010000245.1 GCA_945486445.1 uncultured Prevotellaceae bacterium | reverse complement strand
TTTACATTTTGCTATTTTTATTCTGATAAAACTTGTTTTTTATTCTTTTTCCATAACAACTCGCAGACCTACTGTTACGGATTTCTCGTCCGGTTTGTAGTATTCTCTTGATGCGGTGCGACACTGGTTCATCTTACTGGCGAACGAACCACCACGCGCCACATGGCTTAATGTGTCTGACAATATCACACATGGATCAACCTGCGCACTGTCCTTGTAGTTGGCAAAGTTATCCTTCACCCACTCAGAGACATTACCACTCATATCATAAGTACCTATCTCGTTAGGTCTGAACTGCCCCACGGGATGACTTGTACCGTTACTTGTCTTGGAGAAGCAAGCTACCTGATCAGGGTATTGCGAACCACAGTACTGTCTGCTAAATGTTTTTGAAGCACCACGGGCAGCATATTCCCACTCTGCCTCTGTCGGAAGACGGAACTTGTAACCTGTCATCTCCGACAATTTCTTCACAAATCTATTGGCTTCCGCCCATGTTATATCCGTAACTGGTAATGTCTTGTCCTCCTTGTCAGCAAATGTCTTTACCTGAGAAGGGTTATTACCCATCACGGTCTCCCACTGCTCCTGTGTCACCTCGGTAGTGCCTATAAAGAATCCCTTTGACAATGTTACACGATGTGTAGGCAGTTCTGTGAATGTGTCAATGCCTTCATTCTCTGGTGTAGCACCCATTGTAAAAGAACCTGGCGCAACATATACGAGTTCGAAAGTAGCATCTTCTACGTCAACAGTAACGACCTCTCCCTCTTTCGGGTTAGGATTAATGCTGTTTCCACATGATGTGATTGCTACTGCGGAGCATACCGCCACAGTAGTAAGGGCAAGATTTGCGAAATTCATAAGTTTATTGGTCATTTACGTTTATAGTCTCTTTATATATAAATAAGGTGTAACACTGTCTTTCAACATTGCATACACCTTATCATATAATACCTTATCTAATTCTATCAGCAGAGCGTACCAGTTCTTCGTCATGCCTTATACCTGTGCGTGCCATACGGAACATTATATAAGCTACTATCGGCAGACACAAATAGAATGGTAGTCTTTGTGCTCCCTTATCCACATAGAAGTGGATAATACCGAAGTACAATACCCAAGCCAATAGTAATAACTGCCCGGCCATACACATCTTCATCTGTAAAGGACGGTTGTTATACTTGAAGATTGTCATTGTTGCCAATACCGCAGTAACACCACTTCCTGCCTTTAACACAATGTCAGCAGCGAGAAATGCTGCAATAACCATTAGGAACACAACCAAAATCAGGTATATAGTCTGTTTACGCTGCCACATAGTCTATGTGTTCTTTTTTAGAAATCATCTTCATCATCCTCACGGACGTCCTTTGCTGGGTCGTGCCAGTATATCTCTCCGTCAAGAAACTCTTCTGTTGCGATAAGCGTTGGCTTCGGCAGTTTCTCGTAATAACGGCTTATCTCTATTTGCTCACGGTTCTCGAACACCTCTTCAAGGCTATCGTTATAGTTGGCAAATTCTGCAAGTTTCTTATTCAGTTCCTGCTTGATGTCAACAGCAATCTGGTTACTGCGCTTACCGATAATGGCTACTGACTCATAGATATTGCCTGTTCCCTCGCATAGTTCCATGATATTACGGGTAACGGTGTTTGTCGGAGCTTTTGATTTCTTGTAATCCATTTCTTTATTTTGTTTATTATATTCTACATTATGTTATGCGTTATTCTGCTTTGCATCAGTCCTCTTCCACGATTCCTGAGGTGAATTTCTTGCATCTTTCTATTAATTTTTCGGCTGCGGCCCTTTCTTTTGAGTCTGGGTATTCATTGATAAACCCGTAACATTCATCTTCTGCATCTTGAAAACGTCCTACCTGTTTCTCCTTCACGCTGTGCACTGCCAAGGCATATTTACTACGCATTATAAGTGCTGCAAACTCTTCTCTCAATGTTGTGAAGGGATAGTCCTTCAATGCGTTCTGCGCTGTCACGATGCAGGCATCATAGTTATTGCCGCCATCATTGCCACAGTTGCCGAAGTATGTACCGAGATTATAATACAGTCTTGCATTCAATAGTTCTTTATAAACGAGTTTATCCTGCAACTCATAGAGTTTTTTCTCTGCCATCTCCTTACGACTACTTACCGGGAACACGTCCATAAAGTCCTGATATGCCTTTATTGCCTGATATGTTGGAGCCTGGTCTAAACGTGGTTCTGGCACTGTTGCATACAGACATTCGCCTATGTTATATGCTGCGAGTTCCGCATATATGCCCTTAGGGTATGACGTATAATACTTCTTGAATATCTCTGCTGCTGACTCATAGTCCCGTCCGTTATATGCTGCCATGCCATACAGGAACAGACATTCTTCTCCCTTGTCTGTGCCTTTCAATACTGTTACCATATCTCCCAGCAGCAGTGACGCGCGTTGGTAACTACCACGCATATACTGCTCCTTGGCATATTCGTAGCGATAACTGTAATCTGTGGATTTATACACCGCATTAAACTCCTTTGCACAACTGGCAAAGAGCATAGTGGCGAAGACTATTGGAAGCACTAAATACCTGTTCATCTTTTTCTATCTGTTCATCCCGTCGTTTTGTTCTTTGACTGCCTGCCACGTATCCCGACTGGACTATATAACTACGGTGTTTTTTCTGTTACACAATATACGGTTGCAAAGTTACACATTATTATTTTAACGACAAAGCCGAACAGCACTTTTTTCTCAAAAAATCGCACATTTATAACATTTATTACACAGA
>CALYTD010000244.1 GCA_945486445.1 uncultured Prevotellaceae bacterium | reverse complement strand
CATAGACGCCTCCCGCATACTGGGCATCACGCTGACACGCCGTAACAACGGAGCCTCACAGGGCGATGCCATGGCAGGCTTCCCGCATCATGCCCTTGACACCTACCTGCCTAAATTGGTAAGGGCAGGCAGACGCGTGGCGGTATGTGACCAACTGGAAGACCCTAAGCTGACGAAGAAACTGGTGAAGCGAGGCATAACAGAACTGGTAACACCCGGTGTCGCCATGCAGGACAACATGCTCAACTACAAGGAGAACAACTTTCTCTGCGCACTACACTTCGGCAAAGGCTGCTTCGGACTGTCACTGCTTGACATATCAACCGGCGAATACCTCGTTGACCAAGGCAACCATGAGTACATAGACAAGATGATTGCCAACTTCCAGCCCAAAGAAATACTTATAGAACGCGGACGCAAGATGCAGGTGGAGCAGATGTTCGGCACAAGGCTATGCCTCTTTGAACTCGACGACTGGGTGTTTACAGAACAGACCGCCACGCAGAAGCTGCACCACCACTTCAAGGTGCGCAGCATGAAAGGCTTCGGTGTGGAAAGACTGAAAGAGGGACTGATAGCCTCCGGTGCCATACTGCAATACCTTGAACAGACACAGCACACGCACATCTCACACATCACACGCCTTTGCCGCATAGAGGCGGAACGCTACGTGAGGCTCGACAGCTTCACCGTTCGTAACCTTGAACTCAACGCTCCGCTGCACGAGGGCGGCACGTCACTGATAGACGTCATAGACAACACGGTCTCTCCCATGGGTGCACGTCTGCTGCGCCGCTGGCTCGTGTTCCCGCTAAGGGAAGAGACACGCATCAACGCCAGACTGGACGTGGTGGACTACCTCTTCCGCCAACCAGACTCACGCGATGTCATAGAAGACGAACTGCACCGCATAGGAGACATGGAGCGCATCGTGTCACGCGTGGCCTGCGGCAGGGTGACACCGCGGGAGATAGTACAACTGAAACTCGCACTGCAAGCCATAAAGCCAATAAAGGTGATATGCACACAGTCACAGGTGGACGTGCTGAAAAGGGTAGGGGAGAGCCTCGACACGCTCGACACACTGCGCGAAAAGATAGAACAACGCATAGAGCCCGACCCACCGCAGATGACAGCAAAGGGCGGAGTGATACGCAACGGCGTGAACCAAGAACTGGACGAACTGAGGAAGATAGCCTACTCAGGGAAAGACTACCTCATGCAGATGCAGCAGCGAGAGATAGAACGCACCGGAATAACGTCATTGAAGATAGGTTACAACAACGTCTTCGGCTACTACCTCGAAGTGCGCAACACGTTCAAGGACAACGTACCGCAGGAGTGGGTGCGCAAGCAGACACTCGCACAGGCCGAGCGATACATCACGCAGGAACTGAAAGAATACGAAGAGAAGATACTCGGCGCGGAAGAGAAAATAGCCGGCCTCGAAACAAAGATATTCGCCGAGACCGTGCAGTACGTGCAGCAATACATCAAGCCCCTGCAACAGGACGCCGTCACGGTAGCAGAACTGGACTGCCTGCTCTCCTTCGCCAAGACCGCCGCACAGCACCACTACGTGCGACCCGTAGTTGACAACACCAACACCATAGACATACGCCAGGGCCGGCACCCCGTCATAGAGGCCAACCTGCCACCGGGAGAGGAGTACATACCCAACGACGTCACACTCAACGCCGACACACAGCAGATAATAATCATCACCGGACCTAACATGGCCGGTAAGTCAGCACTGCTGAGGCAGACGGCACTGATAGTACTGCTGGCACAGATAGGCAGTTACGTACCCGCAGAAAGTGCGCACATAGGACTGGTTGACAAGATATTCACCCGCGTAGGAGCCAGCGACAGCCTCTCGACAGGAGAGTCAACCTTCATGGTGGAAATGACCGAGGCAGCCAACATACTCAACAACGTCACCGACCACTCACTCGTGCTCTTCGACGAACTGGGCCGCGGCACCTCCACCTACGACGGCATCTCCATAGCATGGGCAATAGTGGAATACCTGCACGAGCACCCAGGCTCAGCAGCGCGGACACTGTTTGCCACACACTACCACGAACTCAACGAGATGATGAAGAACTACCGCCGCATACGTAACTACAACGTCTCCGTAAAGGAGATGGGCGGAAAGGTAATCTTCCTTCGCAAACTGGTGGAGGGAGGCAGCGAGCACTCCTTCGGCATACACGTGGCACAGATAGCCGGTATGCCGCCAAGCATAGTGAAACGCGCAGAGACAATACTCGCGGCACTTGAAAAAGAAGCGGCACAGGTGGGCGAAGCAGGAAAACACGACACACGCAAGACCCTGACAGAGATACCAACAGCGCAGGACAGCGGACAACTGTCATTCTTCCAACTCGACGACCCCGTGCTGCAACAGGTAAGAGACCAGATAATAGAACTTGACATCAACAACCTCACACCGCTCGAAGCCCTCAACAAACTCAGCGAGATAAAGAAGATTGTGGGAGGTATTTGAGGTTGGAGGTTGGAGGTTGTGAGGTTAGAGGTTGTGAGGTTAGAGGTTGGAGGTTTAGTTAATAGTCATGAGTTACGGGCAAACCATTCCCCGCGGCCATTGTGTGTGGTGCGTCAGCGCCACATTCTATCCATCAAATAACTCATAACTAACAACTAACCTCAATTATTAGAAAAATATTCACCACTTCACAAAATTATTTGTAACTTTGCAGGCAAATAGCGAACATAAATAACAACAAGATAGAAATGGAATACAACTTCAGAGACATC
>CALYTD010000243.1 GCA_945486445.1 uncultured Prevotellaceae bacterium | reverse complement strand
ATTGTAGGAGCAATATTTACAAACTTTGAATCTGTATTTATGGACAACCAGATTGCAGAAACAGGATTTTATATCACATACATTGTTCTGTGCTCGTGTGGCAAAAGGCTTCGGAATGGATGTTTATGCATACGATGCATACTGTCCAGCAGATGTCATTGAGGCAGCAGGTGTAAAGGCTGTGGCATCACAGGCAGACTTGTTCAAGGAGTGTGATGTTATCTCTTTGCATATCCCTGCAACCGCAGAGACGAAGCAGTCCATCAATAAGGCACTGTGTTCTACCATGAAGAAGAACGCTATCCTCATCAATACCGCCCGTAAGGAGGTGATAGATGAGGCTGGTCTCATAGAACTTCTTGCAGAGCGCACGGACTTGAAGTACATCACAGACATCAAACCCGACGCTGACGCAGAGTTCGCAAAGTTTGAGGGACGTTACTTCTCTACTCCTAAGAAGATGGGTGCGCAGACAGCAGAGGCAAATACCAATGCAGGTATCGCTGCTGCCAAGCAGATAGTAGGCTACATAAAGGACGGCGTAACCAAGTTCCAGGTGAACAAGTAACACGTCATGCCGGTTATGTTTGCATGGCACACATAATGATATAATAACAACAATATGGGAAGAGGCATGGCGATTATCATTCGCCGTGCTTCTTCTTTTCTTTTTTAACGATATATGAAGGTAACGCTGATACAGATGGACATAGCGTGGAACGCCCCCACAGCCAACCGCGTTGAGGCTGAAAGCCTCATGCGTGGAGCGGCAGGTACCGACCTGTATGTTCTTCCGGAGATGTTCACTACCGGCTTTGCCGTTGAGTCGGAGGGCGTGGCGGAGCAGGCGGAAAGTGACACCCTGCGGTGGATGCAAGGCATGGCGGGCGAACTAAACGCCGCCGTTGCCGGTTCCGTGGCGGTGAGAACAGACGGCGGGCAATACTGCAACAGACTGTATTTTGTCACTCCCGATGGCACATACCGCTATTACGACAAACGCCATCTGTTCACGTACGGCGGTGAGAATAACGCATATACGGCAGGCGGGCAGCGCATAGTCGTGGAGTGGAGAGGCATGAAGTTCCTGTTGCAAGTGTGTTACGACCTGCGCTTTCCCGTGTTCTCACGCAACGCAATGCAGCGCACAAGTCCGGAGGAAGAGCCGCATCCGCTGTACGATTGCGCCATATATGTTGCTAACTGGCCAGACAGTCGCCGCAGGGTGTGGGACACTTTGACACGTGCCCGTGCCTTGGAGAACCAGTGTTATGTGCTGGCTGTCAACAGGGTTGGCAATGACTCACAGTGCCATTATAACGGAGGAACGGCGGTTATTGACGCTTACGGCAAGGACATTGCTACGGCAGAAGACAATGTTTCTGCCGCCATTACCGCAGAAATAGACATGGAACGTCTTGTAAACTTCCGCAAGAAATTCCCTGTATTGGCTGATGGAGATTATTGCATGATTGAAATCGGGAGAAAAACTCCTGTGTAGTATCTCTCGGCCACATATTATTACCCGAATCAACCAGTCCACACGTCATGTGCAGATACCTTTTACCATTCCTGTTGTCACTCGTTGCCGCAGTGTCGTTAGCGGCAGAAAAACTTAACACCAGTTCGTATATCCGTTATGGCGAGACATACCTCGGCAAGTCGTGGAGCACGCTGCCCGTCACGGAGTTTGCCCGTTTCCGCAAGGATGGCAATAGGGTTGGTTACGAGACGCTGCTCTTTGAGCGTCGCCGTCAGCTTGCTGCCCTTGTCATGGCAGAGATAACGGAGCGTCAAGGGCGTTTTATGCCTGACATAATAAACGGCATTGAACTGATGATGGAGGAGCCCTGGTGGGGCATACCAGCACATTATAACAAGCCAGTGCCACTATATGATGTGCAAACAGTAGATTTGTTCAATGCTGAGTCGGCATCACTCTTGGCATGGACCGGTCACAAGTTGAAGGAGGAACTGGACCATTTCTCCCCCGAACTGTATAAGAAGATAGAGCGGGAAATATCACATCGTATCCTTACAAGGGCCCTTGGCAGTAAGTACTGGTGGAAAACGGCGGCTATGAACTGGAATCCTTGGATATGTAGCAATTGGCTTACCTGCGTGATGCTTTATGAAAAGAATCCTGACCTGCGGCAGAAAGCGGTGGCGGAGATAGAGGGTTGTATGCGAACATTCATCGATTCCTATCCGGAAGACGGCGGATGCGACGAGGGTACGAGTTATTGGGACCGTGCGGCGGCGTCGCTCTTTGAGTGTCTTGCGCTGATGAAGCAGTTAAGTGACGACAGTCTTGCCACTGTCACGGTGCTTGACTACCGCAAGGACAAGGTGGCGCGCATGGGAGCATATATATATAAGATGTATATAGCCAACGGCTATTCCGTGAACTTCGCCGATGCCCACGAGAACAAGAGCGTGGTGCAACTCAACGTTCTGTGGCCTTTCGCACTCTATCTTGACGACCCTGTCATGAAGGGCTTTGCCGCATGGCTTGCCAGGGACAAGGGTTTCTGGACAGACCCCGCCGCGCTATATGCCAAGAGTGGCAATTTCCCGACGTTGGGAAGGGAACTGATGTTGCTTGAACACGTCTCAGCCCTTGCAGAAGAAAAGCCTGTGGAACCGCAGATGGAGGCGTGGCTGCCCAACTTACAGATAGCGGTCATGCGTGGTGCAGGGCTGTATGTGGCGGTTAAAGGAGGCACTAACGGCGAGAGCCACAACCATAACGATGTGGGCTCATTCATTGTCTATGCTGACG
>CALYTD010000242.1 GCA_945486445.1 uncultured Prevotellaceae bacterium | reverse complement strand
TAAAACGGGCGCAAATCATCAGCATAATAGTCAAAAAACGGCGACATACCGTATGCCGTTTGTAACGCCTGCCAGTGCAAGTGACGCCAGTTGCCGTGGTCACTGATACGTACTTCACGAATCGGGCACCTGCCTCCCTGCGCCGATGAGGGCAGGGTGACGGGGACGGTGAGTGTCTGCACACCGTTGGCAGTGGCTATACGACAGCGGTTTCTCACCGTCTGCTTGCGGTAATCCTCACTGTCGCAGATGGCGACAGGGGCTCCTTCAAGCATTGCTGCGTACCAACCTACGGGACCAAGATATGTTGTATGTAACACGAGTGGTGCCATTATGACGGGGCATGAGTTACGTCTCAGCCTGTGACTGAGCGTTGTTTACTTCTTTTTCTTCCTCCTTGCAAAGCCTTCTTCCATGCCGGCAATCATCTCAAAGAGTGCCTTACGCTCCTCGATGGCGGCCTTTCTATCAGCCTTTCTGCTGCCTCTTGCCTCTCCACGGCGGCCTGCTCCCCACGGGGTATTGCCTTTTTTACTGCTGCCGGAGGTGTCTTTCCATGCGCCGCGGGCATCGTTTTCCTTTCCGCCACGGCGTGAGCCACGTCCTGGCTTGTCGTCAGCAGCGGTGACAATGGCGCATCTTACCTTGGTGTTATGGTAGTACTGCCCATCCATTGCCTTTGCAAGTCTCTTGGCATCACATTCTGGTACCTCTATGGTGCAGGCCTTTGCTTGCAGGTCTATATGGCCCACCTCCTGGCGTTTGTTACGTATCAGGCGGTTAATGAACTGCATTGCCTCACCGGGATAGAAGCCATCATTCTTGCCAAGGTTAATGGATAGCCTGACATAACCGGGCTGAACGCCCTCACGACGCTTGTTCTTTCCGCTGCGTTCGCCACGTTCCCGCCCTGTGGTAGAGTCGGGTTCTTCTATTACGGGGGCGTTGGCGTAGTATTTAAGGAATCTTCCAAACTCACGGCTTACGAGTTTTTTGAGTATCTCTTCCTTGTCAACATACTCGAAATGGCGGCGTATCTCCGTCATAAACGGCTCTATCTGCTCGTCTATCACGTCTGTCTTTTCTATCTCGTCAATGGCTTTGAAGAGTTGTTTTTTGCATATTTCCTGCGGTGTTGGCAACTTACCAGCCACGAAGTCCTTGCCTATTGTGCGTTCTACCTCACGTATTTTCCGCCGTTCCCTTGTATGTATTATGGCTATGGAGGTGCCTTTCTTTCCTGCTCGCCCAGTGCGTCCGGAGCGGTGTGTGTATGACTCTGTATCGTCAGGCATGGAGTAATTGATGACGTGTGTGAGGTCATCAACGTCCAATCCGCGCGCTGCCACGTCGGTGGCAACAAGAAGTTGCGTGAGATGTTGACGGAATTTCTGCATGGTCAGGTCACGCTGCTGCTGTGAAAGGTCGCCGTGCAGGGCCTCAGCGTTATAACCGTCCTTTATAAGTTTATCCGCTATCTCCTGCGTCTCCACCTTAGTGCGACAGAATATGATGCCGAATATACGGGGATTATAATCTACCACACGTTTCAGTGCGAGGTATTTGTCCTTGGCATTGACCATGTAGTATATGTGGTTGACGTGCTCCGCACCCTCATTGCGTGACCCTACCACCACTTCTTGGTAGTTACGCAAGTAACTCTTAGCCACCTTCTCCACCTCACGGCTCATCGTTGCCGAGAAGAGCAGCGTCTGCCTATTCTCCGGCAGAGCCTCGAAGATGCGGCTGATGCTTTCAGAGAAGCCCATGTTAAGCATCTCGTCAGCCTCGTCAAGCACTATATGCTCCACGTTATCTAGTTTCGCCTTGCCTCTCTCCATGAGGTCAATAAGGCGTCCGGGCGTTGCCACTACAATCTGCGCACCGTGTTTCAGGGCACGTATCTGGTCCATTATGCTTGTTCCTCCGTACACGGCAACGATGTTGATGCCTTTCATGTACTTTGAGAAATCACGCAGGTCATCGGCTATTTGCAGGCATAGCTCACGCGTAGGTGACAGCACCACCGCCTGTGTTATGCGGCTTTTGGCGTCTATCATCTGTAACAACGGCAGTCCGAAGGCCGCCGTCTTGCCGGTACCTGTCTGCGCAAGGGCGATGATGTCAGTTGTTTCCACCTCATCCGTGACCTCCTCACGGGTCTCCTCTGGCAACTCTTCGGCAGATGTTTCCATAGTGATAACAGCCTTACGTGGTGCCAACAACGGGATTACAGCCTCTTGCACGGGCATAGGATGCTCGAATCCCAACTCTTCAATGGCGCGGCAAATCTCTTCGCTGACGCCAAGTTCTCTAAATGTCTTCAATTACAAAAAAGTTTAATTTGGCTGCAAAGGTACTAAAAATAAATGAGATAGCAGCATTTTCTGCACAAAATAGCAGTATTTTCACGATAAAATAGTACAACCAGCAATTCCTTTCCTTTTCCTTATCATACGCAAGCCATATTGCAATCAGGTACTGATTGCAGTGTGATTAGGTGCTGATTGTATTGCGATTAGGTGCTGATCGCAGTGTGCTTAGGTGCTGATTGCCCCCTAACCAACAACCTAAAACCTCATAACCTACAACCTAATACCTCATAACCCACAACCTAAAACCTCATAACCTACAACCTAACACCTCACAACCTACAACCTAACACCTCACAACCTAAAACCTAACACCTCATAAACAATACGTTTGCGTCGAACCCCGAAGGGGTGATAGAAACAAGCCCAGGGTGCAACCCTGGGTATAGGTGTATTCCCCGCAATTAGTATTGGGAACCCCGAAGCCGGCAGGCGAGGAG
>CALYTD010000241.1 GCA_945486445.1 uncultured Prevotellaceae bacterium | reverse complement strand
TTATTAGAGCGTATGTAGCCTGTTTCTGGTATCCGTGTGCGTGGGTTTCTGGTATCATCTCGTCAGACGTTACATATAGCATGGCACCGCCAGCAAAGCCCAGCATCACGGGCAGGAACGTTACAGAGGTCGCACCAAGTCCGTAACCTATCCATACGCCCACCACTTCTAATAGTCCGATGCCGATTGAGATGAGCATGGTGCGCAGGTGTGTCACCCCTGCCAGAAGCAGAGGGGCGATGATAACCATGCCCTCAGGGACGTTTTGCAGTGCGATGCCAAAGGACACTGACCAGTCGGTGGAGCCGTCATCCTGTGTCATCATGCTCACTCCGGCCGCTATACCTTCGGGTAGTTTGTGCAGTGCTATGGCCATGACAAATAGCAGAATGTGGTTCAGCGTGCTGTTGTGGCGGTGTTCCTCCGGGTCAAGTCCCGTGATGGCGTGAAGGTGAGGGGTAATGAGGTCGAGGACATTGAGGAACAGTGCGCCGCCTATCACTCCCGCCGTGACTATCCACCAGCCGTTAGGGCCGCACGTGTCGTAGGCGGGTACTATCAATCCCAGTGTTGAGGCGGCAAGCATTATGCCGGCGCAGTAGCCCAGCACGGTATCGTTCCATTTGTGTGGCAGTTCCTTGAAGAGGAATCCAAGGACACTGCCGACTATCGTTGCGCCGCAAAGTCCGGCGGCACTAATCCATACTTGTGACATTGTTGGGAGGTGGTGGTTTAGTGGGTAAGTTGTTTGGTGGTTAAATTGTTTTTGTTATTGCCGTTGGCAAGGGCGTCCGCACTACCGTATTTTGGCGATACTGCCAGTTATGCGCGCAGTGCGTACCACTGCTATCAGGTGCAAAATTACAATTTATTTTTGTAAAAACACTATGTTTTGAGAAGTTTCCTGACTTATTCCCTCTTCTCCTTTTACTTCCTACCTTGTTTCCACCGCCTGTTGGGTCAGATGTCATTAAGTTCTGCCTTGTACTTTATGTATGTGATACGCACCAGCCCGAGTATCTTCATTGCGTGGTTCACGCTGTTCTTAAGGCTCTCCATGTCGGTGTAGAAGAACTCACAACTGGCTGTTACGTTGTTAAGCGTATGGTCTATATACACCTTGCACATTTTCACTTCACGGCTCAACTTGTTGCAGACAGCCAGTGCGAGGGTCTCTTCCCCCTCGTTAACCTCGTGGAATTGTGGCAGGATTACCGAGATGTATTGTTCTTCATCCTGCCCCGTCATGAAGTAGATACTCTTCATCTGGTAACGCATATAGATGTCGCCGTCGTCATCAATATATGGTTTGTAGCCGAGGCTTTCGATAGCCTCCATTATCATTTCTCTCTTTGTCATCGTCTTTTGCGTTGCTTTTAGTCGTTATCGTCATCGTCCATAGCGTCCTCTGTCGGTGTATCTTCCACATGCTCCTCTGTCCCGTCGTATGGGTTAGTGGTTTCCTCTTGCATAATTTCCTCCATTGTCTTGCGGGCAAACATGACTCCTGATGCCAGATATAGAACCATGTGTGAAATAACTTCCGGTAAATTCTCTTCACCAATAAGGCATCGTTCATAGAACAACCACACGCTATCGCCAAGCATATAGGCCTTGATATACTTCTGCGTGCAGTTTATCTTCTCTACCAAGGTGCATACCTGCGTCATGCTTTTCCCCTCCATGTCAATGATGCCCGGAAGAGAAATGTTGAGAAATTCCGCGTCATCATCATTGTGCGAGTACAGCAGGTTCAGTCCTTCGTAGTGGAAACAGTACCCCATTCCGTCCAATTCCTCTAACTTGAACCCCAAGTCTGAGAATGCTTCTAAAATCTTTTCTTTCATAATTCCTTGGTTTTTAGACTGTGGGCTTAGCCTCGGAATAAAGCGAATGCTCCGCTCTCGGCTTGCACTACAGTTCTTAGTTTATAATAATAAAAAAGTTTTTCCCTATATAAACCCGATTGAGACGTGGCGACAACCCTTGTCCTTTGGTGAGAATACACTCCTCACACGCTCATATTCACGCAGGTCTTTGCCACTGACAGACGGGCTTTTACTCCTTATAACCTCCTCAAGCAGTGTCTGACTGATAGGCAGGCACTTGTCTGTCCCCTCCTTGATGGTGGCGTTGAACATCACCCTTGCTGCCGACTGTATTATGTAACTTATGTCGCTGCAGTTGTAACCCTCCGTCAGTTCCGCCAGATGGTTGATGTCTATGCACTTCTCTGACGGAAGTTTTGAAAGCGAAAGAGAGAAAAGTCCCTTGCGAGCTTCCTTGTCTGGCATGTCAATATACACCATTTCGTCAATACGCCCCGTTCGTAACACGGCCCTGTCAATGCGTTCAGGGTGGTTGGTAGCAGCCAAAACGTATATCCCGCGGTCAGAGGCATTGCCCAGACAGCATAGAAACTCGTTGACTTCGCTGTCATAATGCTGGTTAGTTTCGCCACCAGTACGCTTGGGAACCATAGCGTCGAACTCGTCAAAGAACAACAACACGGGAGCCCTCCTCTCTGCCATCTTGAATAACTCGCCTATTTTTTGCTGGGTTCCGTGCACCCATGTGCAGGCAAGGTCGTCAGGTATAACCTTCATAAAGTCAATACCTATCTCCTCAGCCATCTTCTCTGCGAAGAATGTTTTGCCGCACCCGGCAGGACCATAGAATAGCATGGAGGGTGGTTTTATGCCGTATATCCCGGCATACTTGCGGTTTTTAAGCACGTTGATAAAACCCTCGGTGACAAAGTTTTTCAGTTCATTCATGCCTGTCTTACCCTAGAAAAACTTGACACTTTTGCTTTAGTCACCAAAAGGGCTGA
>CALYTD010000240.1 GCA_945486445.1 uncultured Prevotellaceae bacterium | reverse complement strand
ATATGCGTACCGACTCCGTGAACCTCTCCAGCCTCTGCATAGGCACTGCTAAGGAGGCGGTGACGGCACTCTACGGCGAGAGATACAGCAAGTCACGCAACTATACCACCCACTCCAAAGGCGCGCAGGAGGCTCACGAGGCCATCAGACCAACATACATGGACCGTCAGGAGGTGGAGGGCACACCGCAGGAGCGTCGCCTCTACGAACTGATATGGAAGCGTACGGCAGCCACACAGATGGCAGACGCAGAACTGGAGAAGACCGTTGTAGAGATAAAGGTAAACAGTTGCGAGGAGATGTTCGTGGCAACAGGTGAGGTAGTAACCTTTGACGGCTTCCTGAAAGTATATCGCGAGAGCGACGGCGACAACGACACCAGCGCGGAGAAAGACGAGGACAGCACGCTGATGCCTGCCACACTGCAAGAAGGAGCCACCCTGCAACGAAAGGAAATAACCGCCACCGAACGTTACTCACAAGGTCCGCTGAGATACACCGAGGCCTCATTAGTACACAAAATGGAAGAACTCGGCATAGGCCGACCCTCAACCTACGCCCCGACCATATCAACCATACAGCAGCGTGAGTACGTGATGAAGGGCGACAAGAAAGGCGAGGAGCGCACATACACCATTGACACACTCTCTGACAACGGCATCGCCACAATACAAAAGACCGAGATGGCCGGCAGCGAGAAAGGCAAACTGCTGCCCACAGACATAGGAACCGTGGTCAATGACTTCCTCATGGAATACTTCCCCGGCATCATGGACTACAACTTCACGGCCAACGTGGAGAAGAAATTTGACGCCATAGCCGACGGAAAAGAAGACTGGCACAAGATGCTCCGCGACTTCTACAAAGGCTTCGAGCCGACTGTTGAGAAGACCATCAAGGCCAGAAGCGAGCACAAAGCCGGCGAACGCATACTGGGACAAGAGCCTGGCAGCGGCAAGCCCGTGTCAGTAAAGATAGGCCGTTACGGCCCCGTGGTGCAGATAGGCACCGCTGACGACAAGGACAAGCCACGCTTTGCCCAACTGCCGAAAGAGCTATCCATAGAGACAATCACCCTGGACGAGGCCCTGGAACTCTTCCGTCTGCCCCGCACGGCAGGACAGTATGAAGGCGCTGACGTGGTAATCGGCGCAGGACGCTTCGGCCCATACGTGCTGCATAACAAGAAATACGTCTCCATACCAAAAAGCAAAGACCCCCTCACCATCACCCTCGAAGAAGCCGTGGAACTGATAACCGAGAGCCGCAAGATGGAGCAGAAGCGCCACATCAAGGCCTTTGAAGAAGACCCGAAGATGGAGGTCATGAACGGAAGATACGGCCCTTACATCGTCTATGACGGCAAGAACTACCGCCTGCCGAAAGCACTGCACGACAAGGTCGCGGACCTCACCTATGACGAGTGCATGACCATTGTGAAAGGCAAGGAATAGGCGTACTTCGCAAAAGGGTGCTGATTGCACTGTAATCAGGCCTCTTTTACAAGGTAATCAGCACCTTTTGCAACGGAATCTCTAATTCATTGATTTTCAACTATTAATTAAACGAAGTGACAAGAATTATCCTCATAGGCTACATGGGAGCCGGCAAGACCACCGTAGGCAAGGCCCTCGCAGCAGAACTCGGCCTGCCTTTCTATGACCTCGACTGGTACATAGAGACGCGGATGCACAAGAAAGTGAAGGAAATCTTTGACGAAAGCGGCGAGGAAGGCTTCAGAAAGATAGAACGCAACATGCTGCACGAGGTGGCGGAGTTTGAGAATGTGGTCCTCAGTTGCGGCGGAGGCACACCCTGTTTCTTCGACAACATGGAGTATATGAACGCCCAGGGCATGGTGGTATATCTCAGATGCTCGCCCCAAGTGCTCTTCCGCCACCTGAAAATGGGTAAGGGCGTGAGGCCGCTTCTGCTCGGAAAAAACGACGAAGAACTGATGGCCTTCATCACAGAACAACTCAGGAAACGAGAGGAATACTACATGAAGGCAGCCAACATCATTGACGTGACGCTGATGGAGAGCCCCGACAAAATCGCCATAACCGTGAACCGGGTGAGGGAACTGGTGGCGGAGGAAAACCGATAATCACAAAAGAAAACGATAACAGATGAAGAGATGGACCATTGAAGACTCCAAGGAGTTGTACAACATGAAGGGATGGGGAACGTCCTATTTCAGCATTAACGAGAAGGGTAATGCCTGTGTGTCACCCCTAAAAGACGGCAGCGAGGCCGACTTACGTGACATTATAGACGAACTCCAGTTGAGAGACATCTCCACCCCCGTGCTGCTTAGATTCCCTGACATACTCGACAACCGCATAGAGAAGACCGCATCGTGCTTCAAAAAGGCGGCTGACGAATACGGATACAAAGGTGAGAGTTTCGTGATTTATCCCATAAAGGTGAACCAGATGCAGCCCGTCGTGGAGGAGATAATATCCCACGGCCGCAAGTTCAACCTCGGACTGGAAGCCGGTTCCAAGCCAGAACTGCACGCCGTCATAGCAGTGCAGTGCCAGAGTGATTCCCTCATCATCTGCAACGGGTACAAGGACCAGGCATATATAGAACTGGCGCTGCTGGCGCAGAAGATGGGTAAGCGCATATTCATAGTGGTTGAGAAACTCAACGAGATAGACATCATAGCCAAGGCAGCCAAGAAACTCAACGTGAAGCCTAACCTCGGCATCCGCATAAAACTCGCCTCCTCAGGGTCAGGAAAATGGGAGGAGAGCGGCGGCGACGCCTCCAAGTTCGGCCTCACGGCGTCAGAACTGTTACAGGCACTCGCCAAACTCGACGCCATAGGC
>CALYTD010000239.1 GCA_945486445.1 uncultured Prevotellaceae bacterium | reverse complement strand
CTACATCAACGTGACAACGAACGACTGATAAACTCATTGAAACAACTACGTGATATCGGCAACACGGTAATCGTTGTAGAGCACGATCAGGACATGATGCTCAGCGCAGACTACATCGTTGATATAGGTCCGGCTGCTGGGCGCAAAGGCGGTAAGATAGTATTTCAGGGGACTCCGCAAGAGATGCTGAAGCGCGACACCATTACTGCATGCTACCTTAACGGCAAACGTGCCATTGAGATACCACAACAACGGCGGGAAGGGACAGGAGAATACATACGACTGCGCGGTGCGAAAGGTAACAACTTAAAAGACATTGACGTGGATTTCCCACTTGGGAAACTGATTATTATCACGGGAGTAAGCGGTTCGGGTAAGTCAACACTGATAAACGAAACATTACAGCCCATATTGTCGCAGCACTTCTACCACTCGCAGAAGAAGCCTATGCCATATAGTTCCATAGAGGGTATAAACTTGATTGACAAGGTTGTTAATGTGGACCAATCGCCGATAGGACGCACACCACGCAGCAATCCGGCAACATACACTGGTGTATTTGCTGATATACGTACACTCTTCGTTGAACTGCCTGAGGCAAAGATACGTGGATATAAACCTGGACGTTTTTCCTTTAACGTAAAGGGCGGACGTTGCGAGACCTGCGGTGGAAATGGATACAAGACCATAGAGATGAACTTTCTGCCTGATGTGACAGTGCCATGTGAGACTTGTCACGGCAAAAGATACAACCGCGAAACGCTGGAGGTGAGGTATAAGGGCAAATCTATTGCTGATGTTCTTGACATGACAATAAATCAGGCTGTGGATTTTTTTGACTCTGTACCACACATATTGCGACGCATCAAAACCTTGCAGGAGGTTGGATTGGGATACATAAAGCTTGGACAGCCATCAACAACATTGTCTGGTGGTGAGAGCCAGCGCGTGAAACTGGCTACTGAACTGGCAAAGAGAGACACGGGAAAGACGATGTATATACTTGACGAACCTACCACAGGACTGCACTTCGAGGACATACGCATACTGATGAACATATTGCAACGTCTTGTGGACAAGGGGAATACGGTAATAGTGATAGAACATAATCTTGACGTGATAAAACTTGCTGACCACATAATAGATATGGGTCCGGAAGGTGGACGCAAGGGGGGAACGGTAACGGCAACGGGCACTCCGGAAGAGGTTGCTGAGTGTAAGAACTGCGCAACGGCACGATTCCTAAAACAGATTCTTAAAGGATAGAATTGTAATGACCGTTTTGGGTTAAAGGCGGTACTGTCATACAATGCATCATAACAGACTTATTATGAGACAAAAACGTACAGGCAGGTTAGCAATATTGTGCTACCTGCCTGTACGTTTTACGTTTTTACTGATTTGTATAATAGGTGAGAGCGACAGACGGGGTTCGAACCCGCGACCCCAAGCTTGGGAAGCTTGTGCTCTACCAACTGAGCTACTATCGCATAAGTGTTATTCCTGAGTGAAAAACAAAAAGGGTCTGGCAATATATTTAACGCCTGTTATGACTTTTGCCTTCCCCCTCTTTCATTGCTATCTATGAGCCGATAATGAGACTCGAACTCATGACCTACGCATTACGAATGCGTTGCTCTACCAACTGAGCTATATCGGCATATCATCGTTTGCGAGTGCAAAATTAGCACTTTTTTCTCAATTACGCAAGTATTATAGCAAAAAAATAATGTGATAGAGGGTAATTCCTCTACTATAGTTGCCAGTCTTCATTTGGTGAGAATGTTTCGTCTGACCGAAACTTCTCATCGTTTATGTTTATTCTTTCTGGTGTTGATTGGTTGGTATTTAGTATATGCGTATGTAATTCTATTGCCTTGTAAATGGGAGGTACGTACGCTTTCTTCCCTCTTGTATTCATACTACGGTGTAAATACGTTGTGTTTGTTGCTAATTTATAGGTTCATAATTTTATTTGTCTGCCTTAACAGATAATGGTCAAGAATTGTTATTGCAGCCATTGCTTCCACTATTGGGACTGCTCTTGGCAGCACACAGGGGTCATGTCTGCCTCGTGCTTTCAGAGTTGTTGTGTTACCCTCTATGTCTATGGTCTCTTGCTCACGCAACTGTGTGGCTACTGGCTTGAATGCTACACGGAAATATATGTCTTCGCCATTGGATATTCCTCCTTGTATGCCTCCACTATTGTTTGTCTGCACACCTGCCTTAGACTTGCCTTCATTGTCTTCTGCTGCACCTGTTTTCGTTCTGCTCATGGTGGTATCGAAGAGGTCGTTTTGCTGTGAGCCTCTGAGGGCCAATCCATTAAAGCCTGAACCATACTCAAAGCCCTTTACTGCGTTTATTGACATCATGGCTGCTCCCAACGTTTGGTGTAGTTTTCCGAACTCTGGTTCGCCAAGTCCAATAGGACAGCCTTTGATAACACATGTTATCGTTCCGCCTATTGTGTCACCATCTGCCTTTACCTCGCGTATCAGTTGCTCCATCTGGCGTGCTTTTTCTATATCAGGACAACGCACGGCATTGGTTTCTGTCATTGATAGGTCGTATAAATGATAGTCTGGTAACAATGAGATATTTCCTACTTGTGAGGTATATGCTTGTATCTCTATTCCTACTTGCCTCAAGGCGAGCTTGGCCATTGCTCCTGCTACGCAACGACCTATTGTTATTCTGGCAGAGGAACGTCCTCCTCCACGATGGTCACGAACGCCGTATTTCTGCTGGTAAGTAAAGTCAGCATGTGAGGGGCGATATACGCAACGCATATTCTCATAATCCTGAGAATGTTGATTGGTGTTGCGAACAAGGAAA
>CALYTD010000238.1 GCA_945486445.1 uncultured Prevotellaceae bacterium | reverse complement strand
ACGGCACAGGACAACTGCCCGACAAAGAGGGGCAGATGTACCACTGCGAGGTGGATGACCTCTATCTGATACCTACCGCAGAAGTTCCCGTGACAAACATATACCGCGACGTGATTCTCGACGAGAAGGATCTGCCGATAAAGAACTGCGCATATACACAGTGTTTCCGCCGCGAGGCAGGCAGTTACGGCAAGGACGTGCGAGGGCTTAACCGCCTGCACGAATTCTCCAAGATTGAGATTGTGCGCATAGACAAGCCTGAACACTCAAAGGAATCTCACAAAGAGATGCTGGAACATGTAGAGGGACTGCTGAAAAAACTGGAACTTCCTTACCGCATCCTGTTGCTTTGCGGCGGCGACCAGTCATTCACTTCTTCCATCTGCTACGACTTTGAGGTATATTCTGAGGCGCAGGGACGATGGCTGGAGGTGTCTTCCGTATCCAACTTCGATACCTATCAGGCCAACCGTCTTAAATGCCGGTATCGTGACGCGGAGACAAAGAAGACAGAACTGTGCCACACACTGAACGGTTCAGCACTCGCACTGCCAAGAATTGTGGCAGCTATACTGGAAGACAACCAGACACCGGAAGGGATAATAGTACCAAAAGTGCTTGTGCCTTACATGGGTTGCGAGATTATAAACTAACTTTAATAAAAATGGATAAGTTGTTGGTACAGAACGTTCTGAACATCATACAACAACCAAAACATAATAAACAGGACATACGAAACACAACCAATAAAAGAGAATATGTATAAAATTGTCACCAAGAAACAATTTTCCGAGAAAGTGTTTCTATTTGAGATAGAGGCACCCCTGATTGCGAAAAGCCGCAAACCAGGCAACTTCGTTATCGTACGCGTTGACAAACACAGCGAACGAATGCCACTCACAATCGCAGATGCAGACATTGAGCGCGGCACTATCACCCTCGTAATACAGGAAGTAGGACTCTCATCTACCAAGTTATGCACAAAGAACGTGGGCGATGAAGTTGCTGACATTGTGGGTCCTCTCGGCAATCCGACACACATAGAGAACTTCGGTACAGTGGTATGCGCCTGCGGTGGCGTAGGTGCCGCACCAATGCTCCCTATCGTACGTGGACTGAAAGCAGCAGGAAACCGTGTGCTCACCGTTGTAGCTGGCCGTACAGCAGAACTGGTGATACTCGAAGACGAACTGCGTGCATCATCTGACGAGCTGATAGTAATGACAGATGATGGCTCAAAGGGCGAGAAAGGTGTGGTAACTGTGGGCATAGAGAAATTCTGTCAGCAGGAACACGTGGATAAGGCGTTCGCTATCGGTCCTCCGATAATGATGAAGTTCTCTTGTCTCACCACGCAGAAGTATGGCATTCCGACAGACGTTTCCCTCAACACCATCATGGTTGACGGCACGGGAATGTGCGGTGCATGTCGTCTGAGCATCGGTGGCAAGACAAAGTTTGTATGCATTGACGGCCCAGAGTTTGACGGTGCACTCGTTGACTGGGACGAGATGTTCAAGCGCATGGGAACATTCAAGAACGCAGAGCGCGAGGAAATGGAACACTATGCAGAACATTGTTACGCTGACGACGCCACTGGTAGCAAAGAGACAACAAACGTAACAATGGACGCAGAACCAGTAGATGACTCCATTGAAGTACTCACTGACCGTAAAGCCCCATGGCGTGAGGAACTACGCAAATCAATGAAGCCAAAAGAGCGCACAGCAATAAAGCGTGTCATAATGCCAGAACTCGACCCCGTATATCGCTCCACAACACGTTTGGAAGAGGTAAACAAGGGATTGACAAAGGAGATGGCAATGACTGAGGCAAAGCGTTGCCTGGACTGCGCCAACCCGTCTTGCGTGGAGGGATGCCCGGTTAATATCAACATTCCTTCATTCATCAAGAACATAGAGCGCGGACAGTTCCTTGCCGCTGCAAAGGTTCTGAAAAACACCTCTGCCCTTCCTGCCGTATGCGGACGTGTCTGCCCGCAGGAGAAACAATGTGAGAGCAAGTGCATACACCTCAAGATGAATGAGCCGGCTGTGGCAATAGGCTACCTGGAGCGTTTCGCGGCAGACTATGAACGCCAGTCTGGCAACATCTCCCTGCCGGAGATTGCTCCGTCAAACAATATAAAGATTGCAGTGGTTGGCTCCGGTCCTGCCGGTCTCTCCTTCGCAGGAGATATGGTAAAGAAAGGATATGATGTTTATGTCTTTGAGGCCCTGCATGAGATTGGCGGTGTACTGAAATACGGAATACCAGAGTTCCGACTGCCAAACGCTATCGTTGACGTAGAAATAGAAAACCTGCGCAAGATGGGAGTACACTTCCAGACAGATGTCATTGTTGGCAAGTCTATCTCTGTTGACGAGTTGGAGGCACAAGGATTCAAAGGAATATTCATAGGCTCAGGTGCAGGACTGCCCAACTTCATGAACATTCCAGGCGAAAACCTGATAAACATAATGTCCTCAAACGAGTACCTCACACGTGTAAATCTCATGGACGCGGCTAACCCAAAAACCGATACTCCAATGAATCTTGGCAAGAACGTACTCGTAGTAGGCGGTGGAAACACAGCTATGGACTCATGTCGCACGGCTAAACGCCTTGGTGCCAACGTAACACTGGTATATCGTCGTTCAGAGGCAGAGATGCCAGCACGACTGGAAGAGGTAAAGCACGCTAAAGAGGAAGGCATAAAATTCCTTACACTTCACAACCCAGCCGAATACATAAGCGATGAAAATGGTGCCGTAGCAAAGGCTGTACTCGAAGTAATGGAACTGGGAGAGCCTGACGCATCAGGCAGACGCTCACCCGTACC
>CALYTD010000237.1 GCA_945486445.1 uncultured Prevotellaceae bacterium | reverse complement strand
GTTCCGTATTGTTTCACCACGAGATCAGACAGCGTCTGGTCCGCAGCCGTGAGCGGGTTGTCTGCCTGCGGAGCGCCACCTGCTGTCAGTGACCATACTGCTGAGGCCTCCGTGCCGCCTGAAAGGCTGATAGCCTCTGCCGAAAGGGCTACTGACGAGGTGAGCGAGCCTATTGTTGCGGTCATCGTTCCCATCTGTTTGCCTGCGGAGTTGAGGTTCACCTTCACATAAACAGAGGTTATGATATTGTTGCCGTCAGCCGGAATCACGAGGCTGTTGGTGTAGTTTGCCTTGTCGGTTGACACGAGGAAGCCGCCGTCAGTGGTGATAGTCATGGAGGAAGCGTTCTCTATCCCGAAGGCAGAGACGTTAAATTCCTTTACGATTGACTGTCCCTGATATGCTTTTCCGAGGTCGCCAGAGGTGGGGTTGAAGGTTATTTCCGACGATACTATCACGTCCTTCGCGAGTTCTTCGAGCACTGCCTTACGCTTGGCATCGGTCTCTTTCTCTGCCTGCGCCTTCAACTGCTGTGCAAATTCGCGTGCTATCAGCGTGGCACCGAGTGCCGCGGGGTGTGTAGAGTCGTCGGTGCAGAAGAGGTTTGAGGTGCAATAGGGCTCACCATACTTTATATATAGGCTGGCGGTGAGTGCTGTGAGGTCTATGAACGGCACGTCATCATACTCGTAAGCCACGTTTCTTGCCTGCGCAACATAATCGTATGTGTCATCAGATGCAGGCACACTGTTGCCGGTCTTTAGCGTAGTACCGTCGCAGGTGGTGAAGTTGTCGCCAAGATCATGCTGTCCGTTGCGGCGTATTGACGCCCCGTCAGAACTGAAATACTTTCTGCATATAGGGCCCACCACTATCGGTGTCACGCCCATTGCCTTCGCCTCGTTGATGTACTTGCGTATGTATTCCTTGTAAGTACCTGAGGCTGTAGTGCCGCGGTAGTCCGTGGAGGCTGCCGTCGCGGCGTCGCCTATGCCGGTATAGTACTGCTTCACCACGTCGCCATCGGCTCCGCCGTTCTTCTCGTCGTTGTGGGCGAACTGGATAAGTAGATAGTCTCCCGCCTGCATCGCGTCGCTTCCGCCGGTCACAAGGGTAGGCCAATAGGCCGATTCAAGATAGAATGACTTGCTGGACGCTCCCGACTTGCCACGGTTGTTGACCGTGACATTGTCAACATTAAAGAACTGTTGCAGCATCTGTGCCCACCCTCTCTTGTCTGTTGACCCGTCAGTGGCATAGTTAGCCATGGTGGAGTCACCGATGGTGTGCACCTTCTTCTTCGCCTCTACCGACGTGACACCCATAAAGAGCGACACGAAAAGCAGCAGAAGCAATAATAGTTTGTTTCTTTTCATCTGTGTGATTGTATTATGGTTAGTTAATGTTTCCGCTGCAAAGTTAGTTAGTTTATCCCTAACAGAGGTTTAAGATACAGCCAGATTATGGGGTAATTTTGATGCAAACAGGGGGTAAAAATGGTGCAAAAGTGGCAAAAATGACGTTTTTGCAGCATATAATGCACTTGCAGACGGTATTACACAAAATGCGAACAGGTGCTGATTACCCCGCAATCAGCACCTGTTCGCATTGTAATCAGCACCTCTTTACCATGTAATCAGCACCTGATTACATTACCTTCGCCTCACTTCTTGCTGCTTCTGTACTCGCTTGGAGACATACCTATGGACGCTTTGAAACACTTGGAGAAATATTTTGGGTCAGAGAATCCGCATGAATAGGCGATGTCATTCACACCGTTTGTAGTATTTTGCAGTTGCTGGCACGCCCTTTTCATGCGCGCCTCCCTGAGAAAGTCGGCTGGTGTGACACCGAGAAGGGATTTTGTCTTGCGGTTGAGTGATGACCTTGACGTTGCTGTTGCAGAGGCCATGTCGTCAACACCAATACTGCTATTGCCGAGATTCTCTTCCACAAAACTGAGCAGGCGGCGCATGAACTCATCGTCCTCCTCAGTGATATGCGGTATGTATGGCGTTACCGTGTCCAGTTGGTCGCTTGCCACGGTGGTGGCAGGAGCCTCCTCTGATGGGGCATCTGACACCGCCGCCTCGTCTGCCGCGGCATCAGCCATGGCACTCTGACGCTCAAATAGCGCAAGATATGCCCTAAGATTCTCCTCCCGCTGGCGTTTCAGAGTCCTGATATATGTCATCGTGTATGTTATGCCAGAGATGATTCCGATGGTCAGCAGTATATATATCAGGTATGCAAACTGTGTCTCCCATATCGTTGGCTCTACCACAATGTAGAACTTACGGGTGTTCTCCGTCCACAATCCCTCAGCATTTGTGGAGCGTACCTCTATCTGATACGTGCCGGGCGAGAGGTTATACAGACTGATGGAGCGTGCCTCCTGCGGTGTGCTCCACTCCATAGAGTCGTTGTCATGCCACCATTTTCCAGCCTCCCTTACACGTGTGACATACTTTATAGGCTTATTGTCAGTAAAGTCAAGAGCCGCATACTGTATGGTAATATCACGCTCTGACGGCGCAAGGCGTATGGTGTCGTGTACGTCAGCGGTGTAATCTACGGGCCTGCCAGGTATGGCAAACGACGTGAGGACAATGCGCGGGACGTACGAACGTTGGTGGAACGCCTGTTCGGGCATCACCAACAGCCCTGTCTCTGAGGACAACAACCACCGTCCGTCCTTTAACATCACGGGCTCAGCGTCTGAAAAACGTGAGACCATAGGGATAATATAAAACCTACTTTATCTAAAACAAGGCAGGGAATTTTTAATGCGCTTTCCGCAATAATTGATTTTGAAATTGGCAACAGTGGAAATGACTCCTGGGATGTAG
>CALYTD010000236.1 GCA_945486445.1 uncultured Prevotellaceae bacterium | reverse complement strand
CTAACACACAAACATATTCAGGCAGTGGTGGTCTGCATCAAGCCTACGTTGGAGCAGGTTGGCAGACCCCAGTAAAAGGACTTTCTGTCGGTATGAATGTGAGTTACCTATGGGGAACCATTTCTAACAATGTTACAAGTTCATACAGTGACACCTACGTAAAGTCATTGGCTAAGTTATACTCCATGAGTGTACATAGTTATAAACTTGACTTCGGTGTACAATACAGCCACAGACTAAACAACAACGACATTGCAACAATAGGTGTTACATACTCCCCTGGTCACGGACTGTCAACAAAGCCAGAATGTCTTGTCATATCCTCTAATTCACAGAGTAGCGTCAACGACACAATACCCATGACAGCCAGCGAAAGCAGTATGCCGATGCAACTGGGTATAGGCTTTTCATACAAGCATAATGAACAATGGCTCTTGGGACTGGACTACACATTACAGAAATGGTCTTCCACAGAATTCCCTGTTTATAACGAAGGCCTTGGCTATAACACACAAACCGATGTTTTCAAGAACAGACATCGCATAAACCTTGGCGGTGAGTTCTGCCGTAATGAAAACGGAAGAAGTTTTAGCGACAGACTAAGATACCGCTTTGGTATGGGCTACACATCTCCTTATCTAAAAATAAAAGACAGCGACGGCCCCAAGGAATTCTCCATGAGTGCTGGCATAGGCATACCCATATCAAACGCATGGAACAACCGTTCAATGCTGAATATAGGAATACAATGGCAGAACCTTTCTGGCAACAGTCCGCTTACAGAAAATACATTCCTTATCAACATTGGACTAACCTTCAACGAACGATGGTTCGCTAAGTGGAAGTTTGAATGATACACCTTCGTAACATATTACCATTCCTCCTCGTAGCATTCATCTCTGCCTGCAATAAACCTAAGGAACACACGGCACCAGCTATAAACCCACGCGACTCCGTATCCATGATGAAGTCCTTTGGTGTCAATACCCTTATCAGTGATTCCGGAGTAATGAAATACCGCATCGTAGCTGAACGATGGGAAGTAAACGAGGTGCTGAATCCTCCAAGATGGATATTCAAGAGAGGTATCTTCATGGAACAATTCGTCCAAAGTTTCCATACAGAAGCCTATGTACAGGCAGACACCGCCTATTACTATACCATAAAGAAGTTATGGCATCTCATAGGAAACGTGAGGGTGAAAACCGTTGACGGACTGCGATTCAATAGCGAGGAATTATATTGGGATCAGAATCGTCACGAACTCTATTCATATTGTTTCTCACGTGTAATCACTCCTGAGAGAGAACTACAAGGAACATACTTCACCAGTGACGAGCGTATGCAGCACTATACAGTGTCTAACTCCGTTGGTTCTTTCCAAAAAAACGGTGCTGACAACAAGAAGGACAATAACAACCCCAAGACCGACACTGTGGCAAGCGACAGTACCCCGAAACGTGCGCCAATAGTGCCAAGAATGAAATAAACGAAAAGCAACACGTTTTGGACATACAGCTTATCATATCAATTATCATCACCATGCTGTTCTCCGCCTTCTTTTCAGGCATGGAGATAGCATACGTATCAAGCAACAGGATGCTTGCAGAAATGACAGCAGACAACGGCAGTATCAACCACCGCATCGTATCCTTCTTCTACAAGCACCCCAATACCTTTGTCAGCACTATGCTTGTAGGCAATAACATTGCCCTTGTTATCTACGGTATACTCATAGCAAAGTTACTTGACAACACTATTTTTCAAGGTCAGTCAGAGGCATTCACCATGACCGCCGACACCATAATCTCCACCATTATAGTTCTTTTCACCGGAGAGTTTCTACCCAAGACCATTTTCAAAAACAGCGCCAACACACTACTTGATTTCTTCGCCATACCTGCATGGCTATGCTATTTTGTGTTGTTTCCCCTATCACGATTCTGCACTTTCCTGTCGCGCATAATGCTTAAAGCCTGTGGTATCAGCGTAAATAAAGAGACACCCAAAGAGGAATTCTCCAAGGTTGACCTCGACTACCTTGTACAGCAAAGCATAGACAAAGCAGGAAAAGAGGAAGAAATACAAGAAGAGGTGCGTATCTTCCAAAACGCCCTTGAACTATCTGACACAAAAGTAAAAGACTGCATGATACCCCGCACCGAAATCAACGCCGTAGAGAAAGATACGCCGTTGGAGGAACTAAGACAGAAGTTCATTGAAAGCGGAAGATCAAAGATAATTGTCTATGAAGGAGACATAGACCACATAACAGGTTACATACACTCATCAGAACTATTCAGAATAAAGAAAGAGTGGCACTCACATATCAGGCCGATGCAGTTTGTACCAGAGACAATGGCAGCACGCAAACTGATGCAGAACATGCTGATGCAGAAGACAAACCTCGCCGTTGTAGTGGATGAGTTCGGTGGCACAAGCGGAATCGTGGCACTTGAAGACATCGTGGAGGAAATAATAGGAGAGATAGAAGACGAACATGACATATCCAGTTACGAATGTCGTAAGACAAACGACGGAGGATACCTCGTCTCTGCCCGACTGGAAATAGAGCGGGTGAACGAAATCCTTAACCTTAACCTACCTGAAAGCGATGACTACAAGACAGTTGGCGGACTGATACTGGACAAATACCAGAGTTTCCCAAAGTTAAACGAAGTAATAGAATTTGACGGGTGGAAATGCAAGATATTAAAGAACACAGAAACAAAGATAGAACTCGTGAAATTCCTAAGCAACGACACAGAGAAACAATAAACAAAAACAACCTATCAATATGGAAATCATCTTAATTATCGCCGTCATAATAATCCTTCTGCTGGGTATCTCTACTATCAAATCC
>CALYTD010000235.1 GCA_945486445.1 uncultured Prevotellaceae bacterium | reverse complement strand
CTCGTTCATTACAATGTTCTTGAGACTAAGGATACTCTCCACGGAACCCACGCTGGTTCCGCCAAATTTAAGTACTTTCATACTTTTACGCAATGTTTTTTGTTGATAAAAATTCCCCATAACAAATGGGGCGACTTTCTCTTTCTTCCGTCATGTCACCATCTCACGACAACTTACCTGCCCATCATGCTCTCCATACAACAGAGTTCATTCTGCGCCTGTGGAGGTTATCCTGCCATGGCAGCAAGACAAAATCAGTTGCAAAAGTACAAAAACTTATTGACAACACAAAATAATTCATAAAGAAATTGCCGTTTTCCTACCCTTACGGCAAATAAGATATTGCATTATGCAATAAAAAGGGGCATTTCACGTTAAGTTTTCAATATGTATAACAATGATTCACATAACTCTATACCCCTCCTAAGGACAATACTATCGCTTGTTCTTACAACTATCGTCACCGCCCTCTCGGCGCAGAGTTTCGTGCTGACAGGCAGGGTGCTTGACGACGAGGAGAACCCGGTAGAGCTTGCAACAGTGTCTTGCGTCAAGCAAGGGAAGGCCACAATGACCAACCTCCGTGGCGAGTTCTCGCTCGAATTATCATCCGCAGACTCCGTTGTCGTCCGCTTCTCAATGATTGGTTACAAACCGAAAGAGCGTGTGTTACGCCGTCCCCGTGGCAGACAGAACCTCCAGATAACGCTTTACGAAGGCGGCACCACGCTTGATGACGTGACCATAACAGAGAAGAAGCGGCAGACAACCACTACCCAGGAACTTGACCTCTCCGACACGAAGATGGGGCCTTCGGCATCGGGCAATGCGGTGGAAGACCTCATACAGCAGCAGGCAGGCGTAAGCACACACAGCGAACTGTCGTCACAATACAACGTGAGGGGCGGCAGTTTTGACGAGAACTCCGTATATATAAATAATGTGGAGGTATATCGTCCCTTCCTTGTTCGCAGCGGGCAGCAGGAGGGACTGTCCATCATCAATGGCGACATGGTGGACAACATCGCTTTCTCCACGGGCGGATATGAGGCTAAATACGGCGACAAAATGTCGTCAGCACTAAGCATAAAGTACCGCCGTCCCACAAGAACAGAGGCTACGCTGTCTGCAAGTCTGCTCGGAGGCTCGGCATATCTCGGCATAGCCAACAAGAAGTTCTCATGGTCTCATGGCCTACGGTATAAGACAACAAAGGCTTTGCTGAAAACATTTGAGACAAGCGGAGAATACGATCCGCAGTTTATTGACTACCAGACTTTTCTTTCATACACGCCCAACAAGCGCTGGCAGATAGACTTCATAGGCAACATCTCACAGTCAAAATATGACTTCTACCCCACTGACAGGGAGACAACGTTCGGTACATTAAAGAACATCAAGTCCTTCGTGGTGGATTTTGACGGATGGGAAAAGGACATATTCCGCACTTATTTCGGCTCGCTGACCATCAAGCGCAACATCAGTGAGCGCACGTCTATATCGCTCATAGGCTCCGCTTTCCACACAAAGGAGCAGGAGACCTATGACATACAGGGACAATACTGGCTCACACAAAGCGGCGTACAGGGCAACCTTGGCGTGGGAACATACATGGAATATGCAAGAAACTACCTCACCGCCAACGTGGCAAGCGCACAATTACTACTGGAACACCGCACGAACAGGCATAGCATACAGGCAGGCCTGACACTGAAATGGGAGGACATAGAGGAACAGTCACGCGAGTACGAGATGCGCGACTCGTCCGGTTATGTGATACCCCACACCGGCAACGACCTGCACATGATATACACCATGGCCGCCAAGAACGCCTTGACAGCCAACAGGACAGAGTTCTACATACAGGACACATGGAGGTTCAACAACGCGGAAGAGACCACTTTCTACACCCTCAACTACGGTGTGAGGTTCTCCCACTGGTCATTTAACAAGGAAAGCATAGTCTCTCCACGCGCATCACTCGCCATTGTACCGGCATACAACAACAATGTCACATTCCGCATAGCCGCAGGACTTTACTATCAGGCACCGTTCTTTAAGGAGTTACGCGACACCACCACAATAGAGGGGGTGACATACGCCACCCTGAACAACAAGATAAAGTCACAGCAGAGCATACACTTTGTCGGAGCGTTTGACTACCGTTTCAAAATGCTTAACAGACCTTTCAAGTTCACTGCAGAGGCTTACTACAAGGCTTTGTCAAACATTGTGCCTTACAGCGTCAACAATCTGAAGGTGACATACAACGGCATCAACGAGAGTTCCGGACACATCATGGGCGTGGACTTCAAACTTTACGGAGAATTCGTGCCGGGAACAGACTCGTGGATTACCTTCTCCCTGATGAAGACCAACATGAGTTACCGCGGCCAGGACATACCGTTGCCAACGGACCAGCGGTATGCCATCAACCTGTTCTTCACCGATTACTTCCCCGGTACGGACAGATGGAAGATGGCACTGAAACTGTCATACGCTGACGGACTGCCCTTCGGACCGCCACATTCTGACAACAACCGCCAGAACTTCCGCGCTCCCGCATACCAGCGCGTTGACATAGGCATGAGTTACAGAGCCTACAAGCGCGAGAACCAAAGCGCAAAGACTTTCGGACTGCGCAACATCTGGGTTGGCGTTGACTGCCTTAACCTCATTGACCACAGCAACGTGAACTCCTATTACTGGATTACGGACGTCAGCAACCAGCAATACGCCGTGCCGAATTACCTCACCGGACGACAGTTGAACGCCAAGGTCACCGTAGAATTCTAACCCTCTGATATTCAAGAAAGAAACAACCATGTTTACAAAAAGGTGCTGATTACACTGTAATTAAGTACAGATTACACTGCAATTAAGTGCTAATTACAACACAAAAGAA
>CALYTD010000234.1 GCA_945486445.1 uncultured Prevotellaceae bacterium | reverse complement strand
TTCTTGTTTGCCGACCATCTGTTGCTGAATATGCTGCCGTTATCGGCAAAAGTCTCCGAGAATCTCATTGTCTCGTTGTCGGTATCGCTCCACGACAGCTTCACGTTAAGGTTCTCGTCAATGTTCTTTTCCTTGTCCTCGGTGGTGAGGTTCATGCCCACCTGTCGTGTCTTCCGCACCCCGTCGCTCACCTTCTTGGGGTCCCAGTTGCCGTCACTGCCCGGTGTCCGCTCCTCGTTCACGTTGTTGGCGTTGCCGTAGAGCGACACCCTCGTGTGGTCATCGTAATACATTCCGAACGCCTTTGCCATCCACCTGTTCTCCGTTCCCGCGCCAGCCTCTGTGTTAACAAGGTATCCTCTGGCGTATTCCCGCTTCAAGGTAACGTCCATGACGTACTCTTTCTCGTCCACTTCCTTGCCCAGCATCTTGTTTCTCTCCGTGTCACGGTAGAACACTTTGAGGTCTTTCACGGTGAAATAAGGCAGGTTCTCCAGCATGACCTTGTTGTCTCCCTTAAAGAATTCCTTGCCGTTCAGGGTGAGAAAGTCTATCTTCTTGCCGTTGATGTATATGTCCCCGTTGTCTTTCAGTTCCGCCCCGGGCAGTTGGCGGATAAGTCCGTCGAGCATAGAGCCTTCCGGTAACTTGAAGGCGGAGGCGTCAAAGACGATAGTGTCGCCCCTGTACGCCACCTGAATGCGTGTTCCCTTCACCACCACACCGTCCAGTTCCACGTCCTTATAGACATCTTTCCGCGTGCGCTTCATCAGTATGTCGGGTATCTGCAACCAGCGGTTGCGCCCCAGTTTGGTAACCTCGTAGTCGGTATATGTATCTTCATACCCCTCGGCGGTGGTCTTTATGATATACTTCTTCTCCTCTCTCGGCACCTTGATGGTGAAATATGACCACGTCCTCGTATCCATTGTCTCACACGTCACGGTATCGACCACGGTGGAATCGGTGTTCATCAGCGTGACAAACGCCTTTACCTTGCCCTTGGTGAAGGTGTCATACACCTCGCCAACGAGCGTGACGGTCCGTTTGCTCTTCTTCTCTTTCTCTGTCTTCTCCGCCGCGTTCAGCATGGAGGCAGACACTAACAATGTGATGATAATGATGGTAATCTGTCGCATTTCTCCTTGTTTTATTACGTTTTCCGTATATTAAACGCATGAGATCACAAAATGTTAACTCTTTTTTCCCAATAAACCTCTATTTCCTTCATCACATATTATATAATAGCCCCTCACCCCTGCCACAGCAATCAGGTGCTGATTACATTACGATCAAGTGCTGATTACATTACGATCAAGTGCTGATTACATTGCAAGGCACGTCAACCCACAAGGCAACAGACCGCCAATCGACATAAAGAAAGAGCCGCAACAGTCTGCAAAAGCAATCTGTCGCGGCTCTGATGGTGACCTGCTTGGGGTTCGAACCCAAGACCCCCACATTAAAAGTGTGATGCTCTACCGACTGAGCTAGCAGGTCAACCCTGTGTTAATGACTTCCGATTGGAGTACCTCTCGAAAGCGAGTGCAAAATTACTAAAAATAAATGAGACCGCAAAAGAATTGTGAAAAGATGTTGTAGTGTTATAGATTTTTAACTAATTTCGCTTGGAATAAGAAACTTTTTCGTACCTTTGTCTCGAAAATAAACCTGTTAAACTACCGTAACCACTTGCTTATGATAGAAGGACCAATAACATTTGACCGTCTCGCCCGCTGGGGATTGGTGGCAGGAGGCGTTGTGGTAGCATTCCTTGTGCTGGACTATCTCAGCGCAGTATTGCTGCCATTCTTCGTTGCCTGGCTGTTCGCCTACCTGCTATACCCACTCGTTAAGTTCATACAATACCATCTGCGGGTGCGCATAAGGGCCGTGAGCATAGTGCTGGCAATGATATTCTGCCTTACCGTGCTGGGCGGGGTGCTGTGGCTTATCATACCGCCGATGGTGGAACAGTTTGCTAAATTCACCACTCTTGCCACCAGATACCTGCACCACGTGACACACATCAAGAACTTTCCTGAGGCAATACAGTGGTGGATAACAGAGAACAGCAGCGAGATAGAGCGTTACCTGAAATCTGACAACTTCTCTCAAACGCTGAAAGAAGCCGCCCCACAACTGTTCAACGTGCTGGGAGAGACGATGAACGTGATGATGAGCATAATAGCATCGTGTATAACACTGCTATATATGTTCTTCATATTGCACGACTACGAGTACCTCTCTGAGAACTGGGTGCGTATCTTCCCGAAAAAGACACGCCCCTTCTGGCGGGAACTTATGAAGGATGTTGAGAAGGCTTTGAGCAACTATATCCGCGGACAGGGCATGGTAGCACTGACAATGGGCATACTGTTCTGCATCGGTTTCACCATTATCGGCTTCCCAATGGCCATCGGTCTGGGAATACTCATAGGCATAATGGACATGGTTCCGTACCTACACACCTTTGCACTGATACCAACCGCCTTCCTCGCAGCCATGAAAGCCGCTGACACGGGGCAGAGTTACTGGGTGGTTCTGGCATCGGCGGTGGCGGTATTCTGCATTGTCCAGGTCATAATAGACGCCATAGTGACACCCAAAGTGATGAAAGACAAACTGGGACTGAACCCTGCTGTGCTGCTGCTCTCGCTCTCTGTATGGGGCACATTGCTCGGTTTCATCGGGCTTATCATAGCCCTTCCCGCCACGACCATCATCATAGCATACTGGAAAAAGTATGTGACGGGAGAATGAATACACACAAAACCAACCCCGTAACCCACCAACCCACCATACAATCCACTAAACAACAAAACCACCAAACAACCAAACAACTACCATGCTTTACCTCATTCCTACACCTGTTGGCAACATGGAGGACATGACTTACAGGGCTGTCAGACTGCTAAAAGAGGCTGACCTCATAC
>CALYTD010000233.1 GCA_945486445.1 uncultured Prevotellaceae bacterium | reverse complement strand
ATACGAAGTGGAAGAAGCCTATATCCAACTGTTCAACAATGATCATCTCGTGCTGCTCTTCAAAGGACAGACGTATGATTGCCATAAATACATTAGGAGGAAGTTATGAGAAAACTACCAAAAACAAAAGTAAACACTAATAGTACAAGATTATGAATGTTAAAAAATCAATATTCGCAACACTGCTTGCCGGCATAGCACTCGGCGCTTCCGCACAGGAAGCAGCGAAGACTGAGTACGTCTTCCAGCCACATTGGTATGTACAGGGACAGTTCGGCGCACAATATACACTTGGCGAATTGAACATGAGAGACCTCTTCTCCCCTAATGCACAGCTTGGTGTAGGCTACAACTTTGGTAAAGTTGTCGGTGCGCGTTTTATCATAAACGCATGGCAAAGCAAGGGAGGTTCAGAGATACAAGGTGAAACATACAAGTGGAAGTATAACTATGTAGCCCCAACAGTGGACGTTACATTCAACATTTCAAACCTTATCTCTGGCGTAAACCCATGCCGTGTAGTTGACGTTAGCGCATTCCTCGGCGTAGGATTAAACGTTGCTTTCAACAATGACGACGCTATAGCAGTCAACGCTATGATGGAAGATAAGTACGGAGCACGTACTGCTATGAAGACAATGACGTCCTATGAGCAGAGCCAGTGGCTGCAGAACCTGTGGGACAACACTAGTGCTCGCGTGGTAGGTCACGGTGGTATAGCCGCTGACTTCAAGGTGACAAAGCAGTTAAGTGTAGGCGTTGAACTCGCAGCTAACCTCCTGTCAGACACATATAACTCCAAGAAAGCCGGCAATGTTGACTGGTATTTCAACGGACTTGTAGGTGTTAAGTACGCTTTCGGCGAGACATACAAGGAGAAGAAGGTAGAGCCAGTACAGCCACAGATAGTATATCGTGACCGTATTGTGGAGAAGATAGTTGAGAAACCGGTAGAGAAGAAGGTAGTATCAGAGGTAGAACCTCTGCGTATGGACATCTTCTTCAACATCGCCAAGTTCAAACTTCTCGCCAGCGAGCAGCAGAAAGTCGGAGAAGTTGCTGCTTATATGAAGAAGTACCCACAGACAAAGGTTGTTATAACCGGCCTTGCTGACAAGGGAACGGGCAATGATAAGATCAATATCCCGCTCTCACAGAAGCGTGCTGAGATAGTGAAGGAAATGCTCGTTAAGCAATATGGCATCGAAGAGAGCCGTATAACAGCTGAGGGCAAGGGCTCATCAGAGCAGCCATACACTATTCCTGAGTTGAACCGCGTCAGCATCTGTGTGGTTAAGTAAGTGTGTTTTAGGATACATTATATAGATTTTATATAGGTCATTATAGCCAGTCTCGTCCTTGTTTGCCTGTCTCTTAGAAGAGAGAGACAGCAGGGACGAGATTTTTTTTGATATTAATGGAATAGAAAAGAACAACTATGAAGAAGATATTGTCACTCTTCCTTCTCCTCATGTTGCCGTGTATGTATGTGGCAGCAAAGCTTGAAGGAAGTGGATATTACCGTATATGGAACGCTGCGGTGCTGGCAAAGAAGAAGGAGAAAGCCTTTTGCTGTGTCACCTATAATGCGTATTATATGAATACGGCAGCAGGCACTCAGCAGGTTATTGACGCCATACCGTTGTACCCGGAGCAGTATTCTTTCACTGACCCGGCGGCTATTATCTACGTTCAGATGCCCGATGCCACACATAAGTTTGACCTTATGGCGCAGGGAGTTAGCGTGTCCAAGATTCTCGATGGCTCCAGTCTGTCGCTTTCCGGCAATGCAGACGGCAACTATGTGCTTACCGGTAATGTGAAGGGAGTGGATAGCCCGGTGTATAGTACGTCGTACAAGACCGGTTTCTATGGTCCCAGACACTACATCCTCACATCCTCCAACAGCGATGCCTCGTATAGATTCTGGGGTGCGGACAAGGTAGATAGCGAGAGCGACAAGAACTATTTTGGTGTGAAGCCCACGCTGTCTGCCAAGGGAAAGTACTATGCCCCTTACTATGTCTCATTCCCTTTCGAGACTGTGTCAGAGGGAATGAAGGTGTATTACGTGTCAAAGGTTACCAAGAGCGGTTACACATTAGAGGAGATAAAGGGCATTGTGCCGGCGGCGACACCCGTTCTGATAGAGTGCAGTTCTGACGATCCGTCAAAGAACAGGCTGCGTCTCCACGAGCCCGGAACTGCCGGCACTGCTGTTGTGGGTAACAAGTTGCAGGGCATATATTTCTGTAATCCAGACCTTGGAATAGGTCTTTACAAGAACTGTGTCACTCAGTTCAACCCTCAGACCATGCGTATTTGGAACGTGGAAAATGGCGAACTGGTGCTTTCCAATAACGGCAGCAGCCTGTTGGAGGCAGAGGTAGCCCAGGGAGTGAAATATGTTTGTCTCAATGCCAACCAGTCTTACCTCACTGTTCCTGCCGACTATCCCGCCACAATGCGTGAAGGTCAACTTGACCCTGTCACCGTTACGTTCCTTGATGACAATGGCGCAGTGCTGCAAACGGTGCAGGGTGTTCCCGGTGACAATATCACATTGCCTGCCACCCCAGTAAAGACCGGTTACAGTTTTGCTGGTTGGGAGGGACTGAACGGTGTCTTCCCAGAGACAAATATGACTGTAAAACCCGTCTGGACAATAAACCAATACACCATAACCTTTGACGTTGACGGCGGTGAAGAGGTATCACCCATCACGCAAAACTATGGCACTGCTGTCACCGCCCCTGCTACTCCTGTCAAGGAGGGACACACTTTCTTAGGTTGGGAACCCACACTGCCACAGACAATGCCAGCAAGCAACGTCACTGTCAAGGCCCAGTGGCAGGTCAACAAATACACGGTCAAGTTCCTAAGTGACAAAGGTGAGGTTATAAAAGAGACCACACAGGATTACGGTTCAGCCATTGTTCTGCCAGAG
>CALYTD010000232.1 GCA_945486445.1 uncultured Prevotellaceae bacterium | reverse complement strand
ATGTCGTATGTAACGTTACCATTGAAGTAACCATTGTTTTGAAGTACGCTGGTAGCGATAGAAGAACGTAGTGTGGGGTTGACGTTTCGCATCAATACGGGTGCCTTTCCGAATGTGCTGTTAAGCCATTTCTTTATCACTCCGCTGCTGTTGGAGCAGGAGTTCCATATCCACAAGCCGTAAGGGAAGGGCGTGCGGTGGTAACTTGAGCCGAACAAAGCACCGTTGGGGGCGGTGGCGAGTGCTGCCTCGATCTCCTCTTGTGTCATGTCTTGGTGGGAGGAGGGCTCATAGTTCTTGTATTCAGTAGGTATCAGTCCTGTGTATAGTTGCTCTCCCTCTTCAAGCGAGGAGGTTGTGGAACAACTGTAAAGCATTATTGCCGACAGCGTGATGAGTATGACAGCCATGAATCTATGGCCGCCCGCATGACGGAGAAAGTGTATGAGGAGTGTTTTCATTGTGCTTTTATAGAGTTGTCAATGCGTGATTTTAACAGAGTCGTTGGCCTCTCGTGTGACAGCGGGACGTGGTGTTGGGAGTGCATACGTGTTAGGATGGAATATTTCCTTTAAGCTTTGCACCTTCTTCTTCCATAAGAAACCGCCTCCATATTGCCCTACATAGCCTTCGAGGAAGTCGTAAACAGAGCGGTTATAGAATAGGTGCATATACTTATTTGATATGTCTGACAGGCGGTATTGCACCTCCACGTTGTCAAAGAATGACTTGTTCTGCCCTGAGACATCTGGTCCTGTGGATATTTTTCCGCCCACAGAGATAGACAAACGGTTGTTCCAAAAGCGCTTGGCGAACTTGAAACTGTAGTCAGTGTGTATCGTGCCGTCCTCCTCTGTGGAGTTGTCCATGCCGAAAGAGAGGTCAAGTGTCTTCAGTGCAGAGCCTGCTATGCTGCTTATTTCAGACTGAAGAAAGGAGTTAAGTGCGGAGTTCATGGAGAAGGAAGAGGTGTTTCCGTCTGACAGATACATTCCTGTTGTGAGCATGGTGACGGCAAGTTTGCCCCTTTCCTCCTTTGATTTCATGTTCAGTTCGTCGGTGATGGCGTTATCCTCAGGAGCTTCAATGATGAACTCCAAACCCATATCGTTCAGTGTCTTGGATAATACCACACCCGTGTTGAATGTCACCATGCGGTTTGATCCGTTGACATTTGCCGATGCTTTCTTCGTCTCCTTGGCGGTGATGTTAAGCCTTGGGTTCATCATGTCGCCTGTAAACTCAATGTAACTGCCGTTGGATATGACGAAAGTTTTTAGCGGAATGACAGGCAGGGAGTATTTAATCTCACCCTCGGTAATGGTATATCGTCCTGTCATTGACATCTGATCGTTAATGTATCTCCATCTAAGGTCTCCGTCACCAATGATGTCGAGGTAGTTGCTTCGTGCATCATTGAGCCAGCATTTGATGTGTGAGCCGTTCCTAACACTGATGTTCATGCTTATGTCGAGGCCGTCAACGGCAGGTCTCAGGGGCTCGATTACCTCATCATTATGCAGGTCTGTGAAGGTAACGAGTTCCTTCATGCGGTTGTCATTGGACAAAGGAGAGTCGCGTAGAATGTAGTATATGTTGGTAGAGGGTAGCACTTCCACCTTGCCGCGTACCTTCAACTTGTCCAATTCGCCCTTCATAGAAGCGAAGAAGTTAACGTATGCCTTTCCGTAAGCCTCTGAACGCCTTGTCTCTTTGGAGTCTATTAGCAGGAAATTTTCAGCTCTTAACAGCAGGTCCAACTTGCTATGGGCAGGGTCAGAGAAGTCGAGTGAGCCATAAGAAGTAAGTGGTTGGTTGTTGTTTGCATATATTTGGAAGTTCTCAAAGAGCAGTTTTGAGTCAACAATGCGTATTGGGTCATCATCAAACCTCATCTTTGTACCGTATGGAACGCTTATAAGACTGGCGGATTCAAGATACAATTCTCCGTTGACTTGTGGCGCATTGGTCGTTCCATGAATGGCGAGTACACCCTCAGCAGTGCCTTCCAAACCTATAATCTGGTCGGGGATGAAGCCGTTGGCAATCTGCATCGGGAACTTTTCGAGTGTCATGTCTGCGTTAATCTCTGAGGTATTGAAGTTATAGGAACCCTTGATGCTACCTATTTCGTTACCTTCAAGAGACATTATTCCGTCCACATAGTGCGCTCCATCAGCCTTAGGCATATAGACAAGTTCCGTTCCGAGGTTGCCTATTGTGCAGCCTTCGTATATCAAGTTGTTTGTCTGTATGCTTGAAGAGATAGAGAATGACAAGTCTTGTTCTTGCACAAAATGCAGGTCTCCGTTAAGGATTCCCTCCACCCTTGGTGCGTATGGTATGGCGGAGAGCAGTCTGCCAATGTTCAAGTTGGTGACAGAAAGGGTAATATCTTGAAGGTTTTCTGCGTTCTCCTCATTGCTTATACTGTACAATTGTATGCCAGTACCGTTCTTAGCTTGTAGGTCTAAGTCTGCAAACACGCGGTTACGGCGGTCAAGAAGTATGTAGTTGTCTTTCTTAAAGCGGAACTCTTCGTATGCTATTATCGGTTGATTGTGCAGGAAGTGAATGTTCAGTCCCTCCTCAACCATCGTTGCTTCCATGCCCATTCGCAGTCCAATCGCGTCGTCTGCATCACGGAACAGGGTGTTAAGTGATATTCCGTGTTCCATAACATCACCGTCCAATTCCACGTTAAACACGTAGTCGTTAGGCTTAACATTACGCACATATCCCTTATACGCAATGGTATAAGGCTCGTTACTACTGTTAATCTGCAAGGCAACAGTGTCTAACTGATACCCTTGTGTTGCCAAACCTTTCAGCAGTATGTCTGCATTTATGCCGTTTTCAACAGATGTTTGCACGCTGGCATCTACCTCTTCATAGTCTATGTCATAATACTTTATGAAGCGGTATATAGGGTTTTCCTTAGAACTGTGT
>CALYTD010000231.1 GCA_945486445.1 uncultured Prevotellaceae bacterium | reverse complement strand
TCAAACTTCTGTGCCTCATGGAACGCTGCTATATTGTGATGGGCAAGCACGAGGGCGACTTTCAGTTCCTTTTCCACAAGGTTTTCCGCCTCCTGCATCTCATCATCTGTCACTGCGAGTTGCGTCAGCACTGCCTTGTCAAACTTTTCCTCGTATGCCATGACAGCCTTGTCACCTTGCTCTCGTACATCATTGAGCACCGAGGCAACAGTGGCATTGAGTTGCGACACGTCCAGATGTGGCCGCTCGCATATCTCTGCATATTGTTCTTTGGAAGGGTATTTTATTATGTTCATGTTTTTCTTTGAGGGTTGCAGGTTAAAGGTTACAGGTTTTAGGTCACATTGTAAAGAGCGGTACGCAACAAAGCCTAAGCCCTATTACCCAAAACCTCCAACCGCTAAACCTTTTTTACAATATCATCTTCTCTATCGGCAGCACGAGGATTCCTTCTGCCCCAGCTGCCTTCAACTGTCCCACTATCTCCCAGAAGTGCTTCTGGTCGATAACGGTATGAATGGAAGTCCAACCTTCTGTGGCGAGTGGCAGCACGGTAGGAGACTTTATTCCTGGCAGTATCTCCACAATTTCCTTCACTTTTTCCGTTGGGGCATTCATCAAAACATACTTCTTGTCGTCTGCCACAAGCACGGACTTTATGCGGAACAGGAACTCGTCAAGCACCTCCTGCTTCTCCTTTGTCAATTCTTTGTTACCGATAAGCAGCGCCTCGCTCTTCATCACCACCTCCACTTCGCGGAGTTTGTTGCTGATAAGCGTTGAGCCACTTGATACTATATCGAATATGCCGTCAGACAATCCAATTCCCGGAGCAATCTCCACTGAACCTTGAATGACGTGTATATCCATGCTGATATTGTTCTCCTCAGCAAATTTTTTCAGTATCCTCGGGTATGAAGTAGCTATCTTCTTACCGTTGAACCACTGCACCCCGGAATACTCCACAGCCTCAGGAATGGCAAGGGATATGCGGCACTTAGAGAAGCCAAGACGCCTTACAATGTTAGCATCTTCGCCTCGCTCCACAAATTCGTTCTCACCAACGATGCCAATGTCGGCAACACCGCTTGCCACACACTCTGGAATATCATCATCACGAAGGTAAAGCACCTCCAAGGGGAAATTACTTGACTGCACGAGCAGGGTGCGGCGGGCACTGTTTATTTTTATACCTGTCTCCTTGAGGAGGTTCATTGTGTCCTCATAAAGACGTCCTTTGGACTGAACTGCTATTCTTAACATATCTTTATTGTTTGTTTCTTGGGAACGGAACAACCGTTCTTTATTTTAGACTGCAAAGTTACAACATTTTTCACGAAAATCCAAATTTTCTTTTATATAACCTCCCTTGGTAACATTAAATTCACATTCTGTACCGTTTCCAGCCCTTTCTTCCCCACACAAGACAGAATGCGAACAACATTCTTGTTGATAGAATCCACACCGCGGAGATGCCACAGGCGGCAAAAAGCATAGTATCCTCCAGCATGGAATGGTTCATTATGAGGTGGTAGTTCACCTCATTGGCTTCCTTCTTTGTTATCTTTCCGCTGTCTTCAAGGTCAAGCATAGCGGCAGAACCATAACTGATACCGAGGACATTGCCCACGAGCCACAGGTAGGCAGCGTTCTCTGGCAGTCCGAAGAAACGCATGACCGGACGCAGGGGGCTTACCAGTAGTGTCATCACCTTATACCTGTCAAGCACACGTTGCAGCACCATCAACGCATAAATCAGTGTCATTATCATCACTGACATCTTCACTGAACTTTGTAACCACAGCCATATCACGTCCAAGAGTGTATGCTCTGCCTCCGCTATATGCTGCGTAACAAACGGCTGCGGCATATCGGGTAGCACATTATCAAGTAGGAAAGCGGCAAGGAAAGCGGCCAATATACGTAGCACACCCATCTTGTAAGGGTTGGAACCTACCTTGTCAACCACTGCACACTCTAACGGAAGGGCATGACACAACACCATCATTATGGCGAGAATGGTAGCCTCGCGCATCGTCAGCGCCATGCTCAGCATCACGGCAAGACCAGCGTATGTGGTCACAGAGGCTGCTGTAAGAAACGCTATGGCAGACGCTCCCGGCAACCCGATATGCAGGAACACGGGGTTAAGATACTGCGCCAGCCACGCTATTATACCATAATGCTGCATTATAGTAACTGCCAAGGATATGGGGAGCATTATCCTCAGCAGCCACAATGACGTCCTCACCGCAGGGGCAAAAGCATCTTGAAAACAACGTATAAAGTCCTTCATCTTTTATAACCTATAACAACACCTCACAACCTACGACCTAAAACTCCTCCTGTGATAGGGTGTGAGACCGTGTTCCGCTATCGCCTCTCTGTGTTTCTTTGTAGGGTATCCTTTGTTTGACAGCCAGTCATATTGCGGAAATTCCGTTGCCAGACGGTTCATATAATCATCTCTATACGTCTTGGCAAGTATCGAAGCAGCAGCAATGGAGAGGTATTTCCCGTCTCCCTTCACTATCGTAGTGTATGGCAACGGCTGGCAGTCATACAGCAGTGGCATATTCTCGTAGCAGTCAATGCCGTCATGGTTCACCGTGGGGTAATATGGGTCAAAACGGTTACCGTCTATTATCAGTGCCTCAGGCCGTACTGTCAGTTGGTCAATGGCACGGTGCATGGCGAGATATGATGCATGAAGAATGTTTATGCGGTCTATCTCTTCTGCGGTGCACACTCCCACAGCCCATGCCACAGCGTCACGCTCCACTACCTCACGCAGTTCATAACGCCTTTTCTCTGTCAGTTGTTTTGAATCGTTGAGCAAGTCGTTGTGATAGTCAGGGGGTAGTATCACTGCTGCGGCATACACCGGTCCGGCAAGGCATCCCCTGCCGGCCTCATCGCAACCAGCCTCTATCTTGTCTTTATAATAATGTGTAAGTAGCATCG
>CALYTD010000230.1 GCA_945486445.1 uncultured Prevotellaceae bacterium | reverse complement strand
AGGAGTGAAGCATCACTTTGATGATAAGGAGGAACTCCGTGCGGTTATGGGGGAGGGAGTGTGATTATCAGGCAATAAGCAATCATTACTCGCAGCCCAAAACGGCACAAACCGTCAACAGATAACATACAACTCATAACTCATAACAGAGCAAACCGTCAACAGATAACATACAACTTATAACTCATAACTAACAATGTTGTACTACCTTTTCAGATTCCTTGAGCAGTGGGACATACCCGGTTCGGGTATGTGGAGTTACATCTCCTTCCGTTCCCTGCTGGCCCTAATACTCTCACTTGTCATCTCTATATGGTTTGGTGAGATATTCATAAAGTGGATGCGACGTCATGGTGGCCTTGAATCACAGCGTGACCGCACGGTAGATCCCTACGGAGTGGAGAAGCGCGGAGTGCCTACCATGGGCGGTGTTATAATCATTGTTGCCACGATAGTGCCCTGCCTGCTCTTTGGCAGGTTGCGTAACATCTATATGTTGCTTATGATTGTCACCACGCTGTGGCTCGGACTGATAGGTTTTGCTGATGACTATATCAAGATGAAGGTCACTAAGGACGGTCTCAGACCTATTTATAAACTCATTGGTCAGGCCGGTCTCGGCCTCATTGTGGGGCTTACGCTGTGGCTAAGTCCAGATGTAGTGATACGTGAGAACGTGTCAGTGCAGCGTCAGGGGCAGGAGATGGTGATACACAAGAGCGCCCCTGTCAAGTCAACCACCACCACAATACCCTTCTTGAAGGATAATAACCTCAACTATACCGACGCCTTCTTCTCATGGTTGGGTGAGCACCGCAGTGCGGCAGGGTGGATATTCTTCGTCATTCTCACCACTTTCGTGGTCATGGCGGTAAGCAACGGCTCTAACCTCAACGACGGAATGGACGGTATGTGTGCTGGCAACTCTGCCATAATCTGCGTGGCGCTGGGGATATTGGCTTATGTGTCCAGTCACATCGGCTACGCGTCATATTTCAATATCATGTACATTCCGCAGTCAGAAGAGCTCGTCATCTTCCTCTGCGCCTTTGCCGGTGCGCTGATAGGTTTCCTGTGGTACAATGCGTACCCCGCACAGATATTCATGGGCGATACCGGTTCCCTTGCCATCGGCGGCATAATAGCCGTCACGGCCATCATCATACACAAGGAACTGCTCATACCCCTTCTCTGCTTCATCTTCTTCATGGAGAGCCTCTCAGTGATGTTACAGGTGCAGGTGGCAAAATACGGCAATCGCAGGGGCAGGAAACTGCGTATCTTCAAGCGTGCGCCGATACACGATGCCTTCCGCATCAAGCCCGGACAGATAGGCAGTGATGTGAAGATACTACTCAACTGGCCGCGCGGTTGCTGGCTGGAGTCAAAGATAACCACACGTTTCTGGATTATCACAGTGCTGCTGGCAGCCCTCGCCATCGTGACGCTGAAGATACGATAAGTGGCAGAGAATAAGCCCCATACAACCTGCACCACGGCGCAACGCTCGCGAGACGTAAGGTAAACGGGGGCTGATTACACGGTAAAGAGGTGCTGATTACAACGCAATCAGGTGCTGATTATACAGTAAACAGGTGCAGATTACAGGCAGCAGTGAAACCTCCCCTCATGCCTCCCGCAGACAGCAACGCAGCAACGGGCGGCAAGCCATAAGGCACAAACCCATAACACGAAAACAAAACAACAGACTATGAAAAAGTTAGTGATACTCGGAGCTGGCGAAAGCGGCGTAGGAACAGCAATCCTTGCGAAACAACAGGGGTATGATGTGTTTGTGTCTGACATGGGGACCATAAAGCCCAAGTACAAGAAAAAACTAGACGAAAACGGCGTAAGATGGGAAGAAGGCCAGCACACCGAGGCTGAGATACTCTCTGCCACGGAGGTGGTGAAGAGCCCCGGAATACCCGATACCGCTCCGATGGTGCAGGCACTGATAAAACAAGGCACGCCCATTCTTGCCGAACTGGAGTTCGCAAGGCGGTACAGCAAGGGCAAGACCGTCTGCATAACAGGCTCTAACGGCAAGACAACCACTACCTCGCTCATATATTATATAATGAAAAAGTGGGGCGTGGATGTAGGCCTTGCAGGCAACATAGGCCGCTCCTACGCCATGCAGGTGGCCACGGAGGACCACGACTGGTACGTGCTGGAGATAAGTTCCTTCCAACTTGACAATATGTTTGAGTTCCGTGCCGATGTGGCGGTGCTGATGAACATCACGCCCGACCACCTCGACCGCTACGACTTCTGTATGCAGAACTACGTGGACTCGAAGATGCGCATCATACAAAACCAGACACCCAAGGACACCTTCGTATATTGGAGCGACGACGAATACATTGACAACGAACTGCGCAAGCGCCTTGACGGCTACGAGCCCAAGCCCACACCGTCATCACGTCCGGCAGTGCCGGGCAACCCTACGCTGGCACCTTTCTCAGACAAGGAGATAGACCCAGAGAGCAACTTCCCCCTGCCAGGCAAGCATAACCAGCGTAACATGATGGCAGCACGCAGCGCCGTGCGCGCGGCAATGGCCAAGATGGACCTCACGGCAGGCCAGCAAAGCCGCTACGAAGAGGTGCTCGCAAAATGTCTGAGCGACTTCCCCGGAGTGGAACACCGTCTGGAAAAAGTGGCGGAGAAAGATGGAGTACTCTGGATAAACGACTCAAAAGCCACCAACGTCGATGCCTGTCACGTGGCGCTCGAAGCCATGTCACGCCCCGTGGTGCTCATAGTAGGAGGCAAGGACAAAGGCAATGACTATGAGGACATAAAGCCTTTGGTGAAGGAAAAATGCCGCGCACTGGTGTTCCTCGGAGCCGACAACGCCAAACTGCATACTGCCTTTGACAACATGGGCATAGACATAGCCGACACACACAGCATGAAAGACTGCGTAGAAGCCTGCCGACAACTCGCACAGAAGGGCGACGT
>CALYTD010000229.1 GCA_945486445.1 uncultured Prevotellaceae bacterium | reverse complement strand
AGGAGGGTGGGGCTATCAGCGTGACAGGAACCTGTGGCTGGCAAGGATTCAGACCCGTTTGGACTACCTTTACAACCTCTCCACCCACTTCAACGGCTACAACCCCGCCCGCCGTATGGAGTTGTCGCTGCTGGCAGGAGCAGGGGCTAACATCTCATGGATGCACAATACCACCACAGAGGTGGCCCCCGAGGCACACTTCGGGTTGCAGTTCAAGTGCTTCACAGGACCTCTCGGCACCATAAACGTAGAGCCATACGTAGGCCTTTCCGGCGACCAGATAGACGTGTCAGGCCCCCGCAACTGGCGGAGGTACGACATATTCTACGGCATTAACGTCAACTACGCCTTCTTCCTTGTTGACAACCTTTCAAAGGAAGCACGCCTGCAACTGTTGCAGTCACGCCTTGCCGGAGAACGCTTGGTTGACCCGCAGACACTGGAGAAGTGGCGGACGCCATGGTTTGTGGAAGCATCTAACGGCGTGGTGATGAGTTCTTCCGATGCAATAGACTTCTCCCAGACCCTCGGACACCAGACTTCTCTCAGCGTAGGACGATGGCTGTCGCCCGTGATGGGCTTCCGGCTCTCCGCCATCAGCCGCTCGACGCGGTGGAAGGAGGATGAGGTCACGGTGGGAGCAGCATCAGATACCCACACCATGGCCTGCAACTCACATTACCTAAGCGGTCGTGCCGAAGCACTGTTCAATCCCCTCGGTTTCGCAAAGTCGTTCCGCTGGGATGCCCCGTGGGGCCTGTATATAGCCTTCGGAGGCGAGATAGGCTCGCTGACAAAGTACGACACCAACGGGAAAATGCGCCGCAAGAGCGAGTCATACGACCTCGGCCTGCATCTGTGGAGCCGCCTCTCACGTGACTTGCAGGTCTTTGTGGAACCGCGATATACGCATAACGTCTATACAGTGCCTTACAATGACGGCGCAAGCCGCACCATGCACGGCGACAATAACTGGGGGATAGACGTGGGACTGACCATGCTTATACGCTCGGAGAGATACAATGACCACACGGAAATGGACGAGACGCAGAACTTTATATACCGTGACATACGCGGATTCCGTGTAGGTGTGGCAGGAGGCATATCCCTTTTGCAGCGCAAGGGAGGATATTTCACCGGGGCAGGGATAGACTGGAACGGCATGGCTGTGGTGGAATACCGCTTCAACCACCTGCACTCCGCGCGCCTTCATGCCGATTTCCTCAATATAAACAGCATTCTCGAAGGAGGGTATGACGAACTCTTCACCGCCCCGGACGGTACTGCCGCCATACGTAACAGCGGTACAGCACTGTGGAAGACCACTAACCACGTGCTCTTCACCGCACTCAACTATCAGGTGAACCTCACCAACCTGTGCAGCGGACGGCTGCATAACCGCCGGTTTGAGTTAGAGGCTTTCGCCGGTCCTGCAATGGGATTCCGCCTCGGCGACAGCCATTCCCCCGCCTCGGTGGTGGATGTGGATGACGCCACCCACAGCGTTTCGCCGGCATTTCATGATGAGAAAAAGACGCTTTTCGGTCTCGATGCGGGCATGAAACTGAGCAGCCACGTGTGGAAAGGCATATCTGTATTTCTCACACCAACCGTTTATTTCATGGGAAGCACGTCTGGAATACCCGGCGGTTACACCGTGGGCAGTGGCAAGATGCACCTGTATGAGACACTGAACATTGGTGTTCAGTACAAGATTGGCAAGCTGCGGCGCAATCCGGAGGTACTGCGCCAGAAGCGAAAGCAAAGTGATGCCGAATGGAAGGCACGTCAGGAGCGGAAGGAAAGAGAGCGTGAGGCACAGCGTAAGGCGCGTATAGAAAAGAGAAAAAGCAATAGAAAGATATGAATATACATAGTATAGTCCGCAGAATATCATTGACAATCCTCCTCGTCATGGCATTGCCTGCGCTGGGAGGAGGTTGCTTCACCGCCTCTGCGCAGATGGATCCGGACGCCGTTCAGCCTGCCATGGCGGAACTGTTGCGCCGTCATTCCACCAGTGCCGACACCATTGCCAAGGAAATATCAAGCAAATTCTTCAACAGTGCGCCCATGCAGATGGCGCTGGCAAGGGCATATTACCGCAACAACGAGCGTCAGAAAACCCGCTATTACCTAAAAAAAGCAATGGCGGCAGACCCTAATTTCACACCGGCATATATCATGTATGGCGACCTTTACGGCGAGTGGCAGGTGGATTCAGCCTCATATTGGTTTGAAAGAGCCGTTGAGGCAAACCCTAACGTGCCTGAGGGATATGTGAAATATGCCAATGTCATGGCGCGTAGGGATATGGATAAGGCGCTTACCAAGTTAGAAGAACTGCGTAAGGCGGTGCCGACCTACAACGTAGATGTAGAGATTTCTGCTCTGTATAATAAGAAAGGTGACGACAAAGCGGCCGCCGCAGCATTGCAAAATGTTGCCCCTGAGACGCTCACCATGAACCAACTGGCGCAGTATATGCAGAACTGTTACTGGAGCACTTACGACGAAAGGGCGATGGAAGTGGGGCGGATTGCCATGAAACGTTTTCCTGACAACCGCGGCTTTAACCGTGTATATGCATGGAGCGCGGCACGTACAGAGCGTTATGATGAGGCTCTTGCCAATGCAAAGTCATGGATAGAAAACGCTCCGGAGGACTCTGTCAACTCCATAGACTATCTTGCCATCGGCACTGCCTGCGTGGGGTTAGGGAAGTATGAGGAGGCTTTTGACTACCTTGCACATATCAACGATTTGAAAAACGACTACTTCGCACCGCAGATGCCGAAGCAGATAACGCAGCTGGTGAACCGCAATGTGGAGGCATTGAAGGACCGAGGCGACTATGAAAAGGCCGCTGACCTGTATTCACGTTATATAAAGGCATATCCCAGTGACAGCGACCCCGCGTACCAGTATTATTCACTTGCGCAGATATACCGTGCTCAACAGGAGGAACTTGACGGCGAACAGCG
>CALYTD010000228.1 GCA_945486445.1 uncultured Prevotellaceae bacterium | reverse complement strand
TTCCCCTAATTATAAAATATTATTTCTTCCTCGGTTTCTTCGTAAACTTATACGCAAGGCTGAACATTACATACCTCGGTATGTAGTTGTACCACGTCTCCGTGCGGCCCTGTGAGTTCACGTTATAGCGTCGGGAGTTGATGTTCTGCAACAGGTCATATGCCAACACCTTCGCTGTCAGTGCTCCTTTCAGGAACGAGCGGGATAGCTGTGCGTTCCATACGAGCTCGTCTGTGTTCATCATGCTGCTCTCATAGCCCCGGCGTGAGTACATGGTCATGTCGGTGGCAAAGGTCAGTTTCACCGTGGGGATGGTGTATGTGGCGTTGAAGCCGTACTGTATGTCGTTGACGTCAATGTCTTTTACTATATCGAGCTTGCCCCTTGTGTGGCGTGACGTTATCTTGCCGTTGATGCCGGCAGCAAAGTCTCCCAGCTTATATGTGAACTTGGCGGAGGCTATAAGGTTTATGTTGTCAACCTTGGAGAGTGGCGATGACATGATGGAAGAGTCGTCCCCACTGCCGGAAGAGGTGGTCACCGTGGCGAAATCCACACTTCTCTCGTACTCCGCCTTGCCGTAAATGTCCATGCGGAGACGCTTTTTCGCATCGAGAGGACGCTGCCATCCGCTGTTGATGAACGCTGTCCAGTTGCCGTCAACGTTGTCGGTCATGCGGGTATATGCACCCGTTGACGCATCGTAGGTGGTGCGGCTGCCCACTGCGTTCTGCTCTATCTGGGTCTCAAAGCCCACATATACACTGCTGCCGAGGGAGTCGTTCCTGAACGTTATGCGCCCTTTGGCGGTGTGGTCGATCCTGTTTTTCAGGTTAGGGTTGCTGATAGTTACTGACAGCGGGTTGGAAGTGTCGCGCAAGGGCATGAGGTTTGCGAATGAAGTGGGTATCACTCTCGTGTTGTACTCAAACTGAATGGGTCTCTTTGTCTTGCCCCTTGTGCGGAAATATATTCTTGGCTCGAACTCCCTCCATGACCTATGGGCTATGGTGTCGAGCATATTGCCATGGTAGTTCATGCGCTCTGAGGCGAAATAGTAACTCATTGCCATTGAGAATAACATCTTGTCCGTGGCTCTCTGCAATTCCACCTGCGGGCTATGGCTCCGTTTCAACTCTTCGTATGAGCGGCTGTTCTCCGTGTCGTAGGCCTTCATCATGTCCTCTTGAAGTGACGGTAGCCAGCCGGGAGTGTTATAGTCTGACTCCGAAAGACGCTCAAGGTTGAAGCGGTCGTCGTGGTCGCTGCTGTAAGCCTGCATGTATTGGTAGCGCGTACGCAGCGTCCAGTCGTTGGGAAGCTGCAGCATATAACTGAGGCTCGCATCGTAGTCGTAACCCATGGAGCGCGTATCGCTGAACCTGTTGCGCACTTCCGTCTCACCGGTAGTGGCGTAATACGTCCTGGTGTTGTTGAAAACCTCGCTCGGTTTGGCGCTTCTGTAAACGAGGTCAATGTCAAGCATCAGCAAGTCTCCGCTCTCAAGCCTCCACGTCTTGTACATGTTATGGAACAGGCTTAAATTCTTTCTTCTTGCCAGTGCGATGTTCTCGTTGCGGTTTGTCAACGCAGTGGTGTAGGTGGAGTCGTTATTTTCCCCCGTGACTTTGTTGTTGGAATAACGCAAGGAGGTGTACATCCCGATATATTTATTCTTTATATACAAGCGGTTGGAGGCCGTGAGACGGAAGTCCTTGTCCATTCTTGCCGACCTGCTGTTGCTGAATATGCTGCCGTTATCGGCAAAAGTCTCTGAGAATCTCACGGTCTCATTGTCGGTATCGCTCCACGTCAGCTTCACGTCAAGGTTCTCTTCAATGTTCCTGTCCTTGTCCTCGGTGGTGAGGTTCATGCCCGCCTGACGGGTCTTCCTAACTCCGTTGCTCACCTTCTTGGGGTCCCAGTTGCCGTCACTGCCCGGTGTACGCTCCTCGTTCACGTTGTTGGCGTTGCCGTATAGCGACACCCTCGTGTGGTCGTCATAGAACATTCCGAACGCCTTTGCCATCCATCTGTCCTCTGTTCCCGCCCCTGCTTCGGCATTGGCGAGGTATCCTCTGGCGTAATCCCGCTTCAAGGTAACGTCCATTACGTAGTCCTTCTCATCCACCTCCTTACCAAGCATCTTGTTCCTCTCCGTGTCACGATAGAACACTTTGAGGTCTTTCACGGTGAAGTGAGGCAGGTTCTCCAGCATGACCTTGTTGTCACCCTTGAAGAATTCTTTGCCGTTCAGGGTGAGGAAGTCTATCTTCTTGCCGTTGATGTATATGTCTCCGTTGTCTTTCAGTTCCGCTCCCGGCAGTTGACGGATAAGTCCGTCGAGCATAGAGCCTTCGGGTAACTTGAAGGCTGTGGCGTCATAGACGATGGTGTCGCCCTTGTATGCCACCTGGATGCGTGTTCCTTTCACCACCACGCCGTCCAGTTCTATGTCCTTGTACACATCTCTCTGCGTGCGTTTCATCAGTATGTGGGGTATATTCAACCAGCGGTTACGCCCCAACTTGGTAACTTCGTAGTCGGTATATTTGTCTTCATACCCTTCGGCGGTGGTTTTGATGATGTATTTCTTTTCAACTCTCGGTGCCTTAAATTCGAAGTATGACCACGTCCTCATGTCCTTTGTCTCACACGTCACGGTGTCAACCACGGTGGAGTCGGTGTTCATCAGCGTGACAAACGCCTTGACCTTACCCCTGGTGAAGGTGTCATACACCTGGCCAATGAGTGTGACGGTCTGTTTGCTCTTCTTCTCTTTTTCTGTCTTCTCCGCCGCATTCAATGCGGGAGCTACCATCAGCAGCATGGTGATAATGAGTGTTAACTGTCGCATTTTGCTTGTTTTTATTACGTTGCTTGGTAATATCACGCATAAAGCAAGGCAATGTTAACATCTTTTTTCTGTCGCCCTGATCAATGTCCTATCGACATCTTCAGTTCTGAAATGGTTGATGTAACGGAAATGATTTGATGT
>CALYTD010000227.1 GCA_945486445.1 uncultured Prevotellaceae bacterium | reverse complement strand
GGAGCTTACAATACGGTTTGAGCGGTCTATCTCTATGACGTTGGCCATCATGATTGGTCCAATGGCGTCAGACACAGTACCTGATACCACGTCTCCCGCCGTCTGAGCGAGTGCTGTGCCGCAGGTTAGCGACATCTGCATGGCGAGAAGCAAGGCACAGCGCCGCACGCCTCCGTTTATATCTGTCATTGATATTTTCATAATTCTTAGGTTTTTATTATTTGTTAGTATCGGGTTCTTGGGTGTTGGGGTAGCGGTGTTGTGCCGCTGTCGCCCCTTTTCCCTTGTTTTTCCCGTGCGGCTATTGCTTGTTTATCAGTGCACCGTCTATCAGGTGTATTACTGCTGTTGACGTTGTATAGACGTTGGTAGCGGTCTTGGCATCGGTGCCTTCAAGTATGTATTCTCTTGCCATGAGGTTGTAGAGCCCTGAGTCCTTCACTACCTTGCGTGATGTCTTGTCTGTTTGTGATGCCTTGATTGATATGTTGTCACGTGTCAGTGTGGCATATACTCTCTGGAATTTGCCGTTGCTTCCTATGAGTGCGGTCTCGTATCCCTCTTCTTTCAGTGGTGTAGAGCCTATGTATAGCGCGCCGTCCTGTATGTGATAGCGCAGGAAGTTCTCTATGGCGAGAGAGTCACGTGTCGCGTCATCGTATCGTTCCTCCTCTTGTGCGCGTATTACATCGTCCCATGTCGGCAACTGACCGTTGTTCTGCAAGTCGCGTATTGCCTGGTTGGTAGGTACATATACGGTGTAGTTGAAGGTGTTGAACACGCTGAAGTTCTCGCTTACGCAGGCGTATTTATCATCGTGAATTGTCTCAAGTAGTGATGAGCCTTCGAGCAGTTTTACCATTTCGCTCATCTCGTCGTGTTCTCTCATCACGTCAATGGTGCTCTTCTTGGTTGTCTGTATAGGCTCTGCTTCGAGTATGTAACACTTACCGTTACCCTGTGCTGTCTGGTCGTATATGTAGGTTACGCGCAGTGGGCTGCCTGTTTCGTTTATCTGCCTACTGCCTTCTACGGTCATTCCGTTTACGCCGAGCGATGCATTGTTTATTTTTATTTCCTGTCCGCCCTTTGTTTTATAATAGGTGTTACCGTCTTCTACGTTGCCTATCACGATGTGGTTGTCCAGAACGTCCTTTAGTTTGCTCTTCAATACGTTCTCGTCACGTTCTTCGCGTATGCTGTCGCCTATTGTTCCTGTTTCGAGGTCGTATGCATATATTGCTGCCCATACGCTTCCTGACTTACCCTTTGCCTCGTTCTCCTCGGTGTTTTCGTAGTGGAAACGGTAGAGTTGTGTTGTCTCTTTGGCGAATGATGCTGGGTCTATATAGTCCAGCAGTGCGCCGTTGGTGGGTATGAAGAAGCTGTAGTATGAGTTGAGTGAGTTAAGATATACGTGGTACTGGCATTTCTCCACCGCCCAGTTTATTATCTGCAGGTTCTCGTTTACTACTGCGGGATATAGCACACTGACGAATGATGTTGGTGAGAACACCTTGTTTGTCAGATATACTGCGCCGTTACAGCCGAGCCAAACGCTGTCTATTGTCGCTTTTGTTACGCCCATAGGGTCGTTGGCATCGTTAAGTATTGCGTCGAATTTGCTTGGCACTCCCTTGCCTACGAAGTCATCGAGCATGTTGTTGTTAATGAGGTTCTTGACAACTCGGTTAGGCACGTTGTCCCATGTTCCGTACTGGTCTTTGAGGGCTTTGCCAGGTCCTTCCCAGTAGGCTTCCATGGCAGCGTTGCTTGGTACGAGCATGAATGCCATGTTCTTTTTAATTGCTTCTGCGGCGGTTGGCACTGGAGCGGTGTAGTATTCGTTCCATTCCGGGTCGTAGCTCAGTATCTGCTCTATTGTGCGGTTGTCGTCATCCTTCTTCAGGCTGGTGCAGCCCTGTGATTTTTCTGAGAAGAATCTCTTCATAAAGATGGAGTCAACGTTTGTTCCGAAGGTAGCGTTATAGCGGTCAACCATCTCTTTGCTTACTGCAATCGGAGCGCAGAATCTTTCCAGCAGTCTGTTGTAGATAGATACCTGTGGCTTGCTGGCGATTATTTCAGCCATATTGTCCAGTGGCATTATTACCTCCTGCATCTTGTGTATGAAACCGTTGCTGCACCTGATGTTCTGCTGTTCCATCTTCACTCCGTTCACACTGGCGTCGCCAGGCTGGCGGTCTGTGGTGTAGTTGTAGAGGAAGTTGTAGTCGTCATTGGTGATTTTGTTGTTCGCCATGTGCGACTCTATGAAGTGAAGCATTGGTGGAATGGTACCGTCACGCAGCAAAAGCACCTTGTCTCTGCCCATGAACTTTCTCCATGATTTGTTCCATCGCCAGTCTGCCTCGGTCATATTGGGCAGTTGGTCGGGACGCATCACGGAGACGGTGTCCAGTTCTGTCTGCGCTGTTACGCGCCTCATGCACTGTCCTTCGTTAGGTCCGCCGTCGCTGGGCAGGCCTGACAGGTCGTCAACCTGATAACTGTTGCTGATTCGTGAACCGTTGAGCAGCATCTTCTTCTGGCTCAGTGTCAGCTGCTCATAACTTCTTACGCCCCATTTGTTGTTGGCAAAGAAGCGTGCATAGGCATCATCGTCAGCCACGAACAGTGTGCTTGACGTTGTCTTCCCCAGCGCGTCTTTCAGTCCGAGGTCGTTAATCAGGCGCACCGTGTTGGTGTAGTTCCCGTCGTCCTCAAGGTAACTGTAAATGCTTGCGCCCCATCCTGCGGGGTCGTTCTCGTCCAAGTCATACTTGGTGCACGACGTGAACTGCATCAGACACACTGACAGCGCGGCGGCGACACTCACTCTGCGCCACCCCGGCTTTAGTAAATTCTTGTAGATTCTCATTGTGGTCAGTTTATAAATTTATGTTTAGGCTTCGGTTTGGTATTCCTGCCCGTCTGTCGTCTTACATCGCCTTCGCCGGCAAATGACAGTGGGAAAGGGCATTTTCTGTTTGCAAAATTAATATAAAAA
>CALYTD010000226.1 GCA_945486445.1 uncultured Prevotellaceae bacterium | reverse complement strand
TACGCTTGGCCTGCAACAACTGACGGCGGTTGTTGGTTACGGCAGAGAGTATCACCTGCGGCTCATGTGAGTAGGGTGATTCTACTATTCTGCCTCGCATGCAGTCTTTCAGCACATTGGGCTGGTCGAAGATTTCCTTCAACATGAAGTGCGGGTAGCCGTCATGGTCAAGCATTGAGAGGTCCACATTCACCTCTTTCACTTCTGCATTGGTTGTTTCGCCGTTCAGCTTCAGCACGCGCAGTTCCTTTCCGCGTTCTATTATCGCCATCTCTTCATCGTTGAGATACACTATCTGGTTGGTGTATTCTGCTATTGGTGAGGCGTCTGATGCGAGGAAATATTCTGAGCGGTCATCTACTATTCCTACTGCGAGGGGTGATGATTTTCTTGCTGCCACAAGCACGTCGGGGTTACGCCTGTCTATGACAGCGATGGCGTATGCTCCAAATACTTGGTTTAATGCATTGCGAACGGCTGTTGGCAAGTCCACATTGTTTGATACCATGACATACTCTATGAGTTGCACCAGCACCTCCGTGTCTGTCTCACTGTTAAAGGTGAAGCCACGACCTTTTAGTTGTTCGCGCAGTGTGGCATAGTTTTCTATGATGCCGTTGTGTACAAGTGTTATGTTTCCGCTTTGGCTTACGTGTGGGTGTGCATTGGTTTCGCTTGGAACTCCGTGTGTAGCCCATCGTGTGTGTGCTATTCCTATTGTTCCGCTCACGTCCTTACCCTCCGCTGTTTTTTCGAGGTCTGACACTTTGCCTTTTGCTTTATACACGTTGAGCGCACCGTCTTTTTCTGATATCAGCGCACAGCCCGCAGAGTCATATCCACGGTATTCAAGGCGTCTAAGTCCTTTTACAAGAAGCGGATACGCCTCTTTTGTTCCAATGTATCCTACAATTCCGCACATAAGTCTTTTGATATTTATTTGTGTTTTGCCTTTCCCGTCGTTTTATTTGTTTTCCTGTCTTTGTTTTCTGCCACCCTTCTTCACTGCCGTCTTATGCCCTGCATTTCTCTGGCAACGGCTGACATGGTCCTTATTTAGAAAAAAGAGTCAATACAAAGGGCGTTGCCCTTCATACCAACTCTATGTTTCTTTTTTATTTCGTTAGACTTATAGCCAATGTCGCAAGTGATATTAGTACGCTGGAGATAGGTGTCCAGAACGTATATGAGCTAACATCTGCGCTACGTGCCTTTGCTTTTTGTGGTTCTACATATACTATATCATTCTGTTCGAGATAGTAATATGGGGAGTTAAAGATTCTTGCATCGTTGATATTGTATCGCACCGCCATCTTCTCTCCGCTCGAGTTCTCACGCACAAGCAGTATGTTGGGGCGTTTACCGTACACTGACAGGTCTCCTGCCTGAGCCAATGCCTCTATTATACTGATACGTTCATTCTCCACGTTTATTACCTTCGTGCCTGTCACCTCACCTATTACCGTGATGCGAAAACTGGACAAACGCACCTTTACAACGGGGTTCTCGTTCTCTGCAAAATACGGTTTGATAGCCTCGGTAAGCCTGTCTTCCACCTGCGGGCGCGTCAGGCCCAGCACCTTTATCTTGCCAATAACAGGAAAGTTGATGTTTCCGTCATTGTCAACAATATACGAATACATACATTTTGCTGCCGCATTACCCGACATTGATGACGTTGCGTTTGGACTGATGTTCATATTGAACGGCATTGCTGCGGCTGGGGTAACGGAAGATACAAGAATTGTCAACTCGTCATTGGTCTTGATTTTCACCTCTGGAACTACCACACGCTGGGTTATATCAATAGAATCGAGATTCTGGAAATATGACACCTGCTTGGTCATAACACAACCTGAGAACAGCAATGTCATCACACATAACGCTACGGCTATCAATAATTTTTTCATTATTCTATACGGCTATTTTACTGAAAGTTAAACGGAACCGCCACGCCACCGCCTCAAAAGGGCGCAACAATGCTCCGCAATATTTCTTTGCAAAGTTACTACATTTTTTTTATTCCACAAACAATTCTGTCAAAAATAATTAAACAGAGCATAATATTTGTACAACAATAGCGTCTGAAAAGCGAAATATCGTCAGCCTTTTTCGGCACAGGGGAATTTATCCGTGGATGTGATACATCGTCTCTACATTGCGGGCACAATACCGTTACACCTCACATTTATAACGAGAAACATCGCCGTTAACAACTAACGGTATTACACGGGCATTATAATACGCCCAGTGGGTGCATGTTTTTAGGCGCATGGGGATACACACGGACAATTCCGCCTGCGGCAATTTTGCCCCGTTATGGATTCTGCCGCATGGTGTCCAATAAAAAGTTCCGTGCGTTATCATCAAACAAAAGGCCGCCTTTCACCAGACAAAAAGCGCCTGATTACTCCGCAATCAGCACCTGTTCACCGCATAATCAGCACCAGTTCACTTTGCAGGCAATACTCAACAGCAAAGTATTTCTTCCAATATGCACATTTATTTCGTTATTTACCAAATAGTTATATACGCAAACAAAAGTTGCGGTTTACCTATCAGGGTATTGCCTGAACGGGTAAACCGCAACTTGATTTTTTATCATTCCTCCCGCAAAATGAAAGCAGGCTGCTTATGAAACTACAAGTTATTCTCCACGAACTTATCTATCTTCTCCATCCCTTTCGATGTACACAGGCCGCGTATCATCACATACAGATAACCAAGAAAAAGATTCTTGTATTCCAAGTTGTCGTATCTGTTGTCAGAGCGAAGCATCTCCATCGTGCCATAAACTACCCTACTGAACACGTCATAGTCCACATTGGGCAGGAAATAGCCCTCCTCTACACCCTTAGCATAGAACTGTGAAGAGTAGGCATACTGCTTATCACTGTATTCACTAACTACACACCACTTCTCCTCCCGCAAACGTAAAGCAATGTGAACCTCCCCAACCGAACCCACGGCAATGGGGGAGTCTTTTCCTGAGTTTTCGCCCCCGACAAGAAATGTGT
>CALYTD010000225.1 GCA_945486445.1 uncultured Prevotellaceae bacterium | reverse complement strand
AATGGTTTGTTTGGCATATCTGCCTGAATGTTGTACCACTGTGTTGGAATTTCTTCCTCTGTAAGGAAAAAACGCTTCTGCTTGCTGTCCATGATGTTTTGTGGTTTGGTTATTTGGTTGTTTGGTGGTTTTGTTATTTATAAACTTTGCAAAGTTAACAAAAGTTTCCTTTGTGACAAAACTATGATGCCGTTTCCTTATCATATTTATGTTATTTTTTATTTAATTCCATTGCTTTGTAAGTTTTTCTTTGTACCTTTGTACTTTGAAAAAGTGTCCGCCGGGCTTTGCCGCCCTTGGGATACCGGAAAAATAAGAAAAATGATAGAGATACGCACCATTTCAACGCCGAAGGAGATAAAACACTTTATTGATTTTCGAACTACACTGTACAAGGATGACCCATGTGCCGTGCCATATCTGTTCAAGGATGAGAAGGACACGCTGTTGCCAAAATGCAATCCCGCCTTCGATTTCTGTGATGCGGAGTATTATATGGCTTACCGTGACGGGCGCCCCGTGGGCAGGGTAGCGGCAATAATAAACCGTAACGCCAACGGCAAGTGGGGCAAGAAGAACGTGCGGTTCGGATACTTTGACTTCATTGACGACATGGAGGTGTCAGCAGCGCTGATAGAGAAGGTTCGGGAATACGGCCGAAAGCACGGCATGAACACGATAATAGGCCCTATGGGATTCACTGACCTCGACAGGGAGGGAATGTTGATAGAAGGCTTTGACGTGATGGCAACGATGCACGCCAACCATAACTACGCATATTACCAAAAACACATAGAGGCACTGGGCTTCACAAAAGACAACGACTGGGTGCAGCAGTTGGTGAAGATACCAGAGCAAGTACCAGAGAAATTCTCAAAAATAACATCGCTCATAGCCAAGAGATACCACATAGTGCCGCGCAAACTGAACAAGCGCGACATACTGGAAGGTGGGTATGGCAGACGCTTCTTCCACATATTGAACGAGTGTTACAAAGACCTCTATGAGTTCTCGGCACTCTCTGAGGCGCAGATTGACAAACTGATAAAGGAGTATCTGGCCATTGCCGATCTGAACCTTATCACGTTTATCTTTGACGAGAGCGTCAAGTCGGACGACCCCACAGAGCAGATGATAGGCTTCGGAGTGAGTTTCCCCTCATTCTCCAAGGCTCTTCGCCGCACGGGTAACGGCAAACTGCTGCCCTTCGGGTGGCTGCACATCATGCGCACAATGCTCTTTCACGACACCGACACAGTGGATTTATTGCTCATAGGCGTGCTGCCAGAGTACAGGACGAAGGGCGCCAATGCGCTGGCCTTTGACGATTTGATAAGATGGTATCACAAATATAAATTCAAGTATGCCCTGACGCTGGCCATGATGGAGACAAACGACGGCGTGCTCTCGGCCTGGCAGTACTTCGAAGCACGCACCGTCAAACGCCTAAGAAGTTATAAAGCCGCACTGTAAGGGATGACGGCCCATAATATGCCGGTTTAAGGTGGAAGGTCACCTTGCATGTAACCAGACCTCAGGACGACGAGACCCATAACCCCGAACCAACAACCTTCAACCATAAAAACAAATGGCAGAGGAAACAATAGATAACACACAGCAGGTGGAATACACCGACGACAACATCCGTAAACTGTCGGACGTGGAGCATATACGCACCCGTCCGGGAATGTATATAGGCAGACTCGGCGACGGTTCGCACGCCGAGGACGGCATATACGTGCTGCTGAAAGAGGCGATAGACAACTCCATAGACGAGTTTCGCATGAATGCCGGAAAACGAATAGAAATAGAACTGACGGAGAACCGTGCCGTGTCACTGCGCGACTACGGCCGCGGCATACCGCAGGGAAAGATGATAGAGGCAGTAAGCCAGCTCAACACCGGAGGCAAATACGACTCAAAGGCGTTCAAAAAGTCCGTGGGCATGAACGGTGTCGGCATCAAGGCGGTAAACTTTCTGTCGAAAAGATTTGAGGTAAGGTCATACCGTGACGGCATGGTAAGGACGGCAAAGTTTGAATGCGGAACCCTTATTAACGACACGACAGAACCTACCGAGGACGAGACGGGCACCTACATCTTCTTTGAACCGGACCCCACGCTGTTCAAAAACTATGCCTTCCAGCCAGACATAGTGGAGACAATGCTCCGCAACTACACCTACCTCAACACGGGACTCGCAATCATGTTCAACGGTAGGCGCATCATCTCACGCAACGGTTTGCAGGACCTGCTGAAGGATCAGATGACCTCTGAACCGCTATATCCCATAGTTCACATGGCGGGAGAGGACATAGAGATAGCCTTTACACACACTAACCAGAACGGAGAAGAATACGATTCTTTCGTCAACGGCCAGCATACGACGCAAGGAGGCACGCACCAGTCGGCATTCAAGGAACACATTGCCAAGACAATAAAGGAGTACTTTGGCAAATATGAGTACGGAGACATACGCAATGGGCTTGTGGCAGCAATAGCAGTGAATGTAGAAGAGCCTATATTCGAGTCCCAGACAAAAATCAAACTCGGCTCACTCACCATGTCACCGGAAGGCGTTTCCGTAAACAAATACGTGGGCGACTTCGTGAAAACGGAGGTAGATAACTTCCTCCACCGTAACCTTGACGTGGCAAACGTCATAGAAGAAAAGGTAAAAACATCCGAACGGGAACGCAAAGCCATGGCGGGAGTGGCGAAACTGGCACGTGAACGCGCCAAGAAAGCCAACCTGCACAACCGCAAACTGCGCGACTGCCGGGTGCATTATTCAGACCCTAAGGGTGACAGGAGGGAAGAAACATGCATCTTTATCACCGAGGGTGATTCAGCAAGTGGCAGCATAACCAAGAGCCGCGACGTAAATACGCAGGCAGTTTTCTCACTGCGCGGCAAGCCGTTAAACTGCTATGGCCTGACCAAGAAGGTGGTATATGAGAACGAAGAGTTCAACCTCCTGCAGGCTGCGCTTGACATTGAGGACGGACTTGACAACCTGCGATACAAC
>CALYTD010000224.1 GCA_945486445.1 uncultured Prevotellaceae bacterium | reverse complement strand
AGGTACGGCAACCAGTACCGCCATAACAGATTACTCACAAAAGGCAGACAATGACATACACGATATAAAAAAGAGTGAAATACAGGTAGAGAATACAAGTGATACACTTTTTGGTTCAAACCTGTATCTTCTTCTCAACACTATTGTGCTCATTAGTTTCATTTCACTTGTTATACTATTCCGCAAGCGTGCGCTGGCACTATCTGACGTCACCGCTGTTCGTGGACGCAAGGCTAATAGGGTGGCTGTGAGGAGACTCAAAAAAGCTGCAAAGTTGATGGCGCAAGGAAAGGATGGAGAGTTTTACGATGAGGTGCTGCGGGCATTGTGGGGTTATGTCAGCGACAAACTTGCCATGCCAGTAGAACAACTGTCTCGTGACAACGTAGCAGACAAATTCCATCATCGAGGAGTGACTGACAGTGTGACTGTACAATTCATTGAGGCTATTGACGAATGTGAGTATGCACGCTTTGCACCAGGCGATACCACGGGCAATATGCAGAAGACATACGAGAAAGCTACACACACAATAACAACAATAGAAGACAATATACGATGAATAGGCTATTATATATAATATTGGGACTGTGCTGCACAATTAATGCATACTCAGCAGTTTCAGTTTGGCAACCTGCAGACGAGGCATACCATTCTACGGACTACCAAAAGGCCCTCACTCTATATAAATCTCAGTTGGCAAAGAATACAACTGCTGAATTATACTATAACCTTGGCAATACCTATTACCGTATGGGCAGCATAGCCAAGGCACTGCTGTACTATGAGAAAGCAGCCAAAATTTCGCCCATGGACAACGATATACAGCATAACATAGAGATAGCCAGAGCAAAGACACCAGACCGATTGCCCGCCGAAGCGGATAACCTCTTCAAGCAGTGGTATAGAAATGCACAGAGCCTTATGTCCCCCAACGGCTGGGCATACACAGCACTCACATCACTAATCGTGGCATTGATACTCTTTCTCGCGTATCTGTTTCTCAACAACATACCCGTCAGACGAATATCCTTTTATACCTCTGTCACACTACTTGCAGTATTTGTCGTAGGAAACCTGTTTGCATGGCAACGCCAACAATATCTTGCTACACAGGACACTGCCATAATCATGAGCCCCATAACAGCAGTTAAAACTTCACCTACACCCAAGGCCACAGATGTTTGCATAATACACGAAGGCACCAAAGTGCGTATAACAGACCATGACATGAAGGATTGGATAGGGATACGTCTCCCAGACGGAAAGGAAGGCTGGATACCATTAAAAACCGTGGAGAAAATATGATAGATCTCATAGATAATTTAGGAATACGATACCTTTTCGGCAGTGACAGTGTCATACTTGACGCTGTAGCACTGACACTTACTGACGCATGGACATGGGTACCGATGTATGTCACACTCATGGTGCTAATCATCAGGAACAATGACAATATGCAGCAAATATGCACCTGTCTATGTTTCGCATTTCTATGTGTGGCAATAGCCTCGCTGACGGCAAATGCCATAGCAAAACCACTGATTGAGCGACCACGTCCGTGTAACACGCTACAGGTCATGTATCTTGCGCAGATAGCGGACAATATCCATAGTAAGGACTACAGTTTCTTTTCATCACACGCTGCAAACACCATGGCACTGGCTATATACTTTTCACTACTTGTAAAAAGCAAGGCGCTCACACTGACATTGTTGCTATGGTCGTTTATTAACAGTTGGACACGCCTATACCTCGGACAACACTACCTGACAGACGTTATTGCCGGAACACTGTGGGGCATTATCGCAGGTACCATATCATATATACTCTTCCGAAGGATGTTTCGTAGAATTTCCCCAAAGTTTCATTACGTCTCCTCACAGTACACACGTAGCGGTTACTCACATCTGGACATAGATACGGTGATGTCAGTGTTCACACTTACCTTGGCATACGCACTCATATTTTTTTAGGCGTAGGGAAATCTAACTCCATAATACAATACACGTCAGGGATGACACGTTCCTCCCAAATAAAACCATAACCTCAACCCATAAGCAATGAACAACCCAAGAGATATACAAATACAAGAATATGATTATGCACTGCCAGACGCACGCATAGCCAAATATCCAAAGCAGAAGCGTGACGAGAGCAAACTTCTTATATATAATAAAGGAGAAATACACCACGACACATTCTGCAATATCGCAAGATATTTACCCAGTGGAAGCCTCATGGTATATAACAACACCAAGGTAATACAAGCACGCCTGCATTTTCAGAAAACAACAGGAGCACACATAGAAATCTTCCTACTCGAACCGCATATGCCAGCAGATTACGAGCAAGTATTCCGCTCACAACACACATGTTCGTGGATATGTATGATTGGTAACCTAAAAAAATGGCGTAGTGCAGAAAGTGCAAGCGTAGCAGGCAAAGGGGCACTGAGCCGTAGTATAAGGGTAGGGGAGCAGACCGTTACGCTCACTGCAACCCTCGGCGCAGAAAGACATACAGGATATATTGTCTCCTTTGCGTGGGACACGGACAACACCACCTTCGCCGATATACTTGAAGCTGTAGGCGAACTCCCCATACCACCATATCTTAACCGTAAAACAGAAGAAGAAGACAAAACCACATACCAGACGGTATATTCAAAAATAAAAGGCTCAGTAGCGGCCCCCACGGCAGGTCTGCATTTCACAACTGACGTATTAAACGACATAGACAACAGTGGAATAGAGCGGGAAGAAGTCACTCTCCATGTAGGAGCAGGTACCTTCAAACCCGTCAAAAGCACACGCATAGAAGGACACGAGATGCATCAGGAACATATAGCCGTCAGCCGTCACACCATAGCAAGGCTAATAGCTCACGGCGGAAAAGCCATTGCAGTTGGTACAACCAGTGTGCGTAGCTTGGAAAGTCTATATTACATGGGGTGCAGACTGTATCGTAACCCAGAACTAACAGAGGATCAACTACACATAGAACAGTGGGAACCCTATGATAATCCCTGCGACCTCCCTGTTGTTGATGCCC
>CALYTD010000223.1 GCA_945486445.1 uncultured Prevotellaceae bacterium | reverse complement strand
TCATCATATTCTTTTAGGGCATCATATACGTGTTTTACTCCGTCACGCACGTTCTCCTTAACGGTTTTTGTCTCATCAAGAGGCGGATCTTGTGGCAGATAGCCTACGGTATAGCCAGGACTCCATACCACTTCGCCTTGGTACTGCTCGTCAAGGCCGGCAATAATCTTCATCAGCGTTGATTTTCCGGCACCGTTAAGACCGATGATGCCTATCTTCGCACCGTAAAAGAAACTTAGATAGATGTTCTTTAATATCTGTTTTTGGGTCTGGGGGATAATCTTGCTTACCCCCACCATGGAGAAAATGATTTTCTTGTCGTCAACTGTCGCCATTGTGTTTCTTAATGAATTTGTATTGGTAATAATAGGTATGTAGGTGACATAAAGGGGCACCAAAGTCATTCCGTTTGCAAAGATAACGCTTTTTATTGAAAGAAAAGAATATTTCCATACGATTGTGATTTTATTGTCAGATAAGGGGATGTTGTTTGTTGTGAGTTGTCAGTTATGAGTTTTTTCTAAATCAAGCCTCACTGCGTGCCGAGCACTTTGCATACAAAGCGGTATAGTTGATATATGTGTTCCTCCCTGCTAACGGTCCTTTATAAATAGTCAGGCATAACTAATAATTTATCACTCGGAACTCACAACTAAAAAAGTAATGGCTGCAAAAAACAGGACGGCTTTTCTCCCGTTTTGCAGCCATTGCTCTATTGAGTGTATATGTAGAATCTATTTTCGTGTTACAGACCGAGGCTTTTCTTGATTGCTTCAACACGTGCATCAGCCTTGGCTGTTGCAGCGTTGTAGTTTCCATCAAACTGTCCTGGTACAGGCACCTCGCAGTAGAACTTAATCTTTGGTTCTGTGCCTGACGGACGTACGCTGATTTTGAGACCGTCTTCCGTAAACCACTGTAATACGTTGCTGGTGGTTGGCATGTCTAAATCAGTTTCCACACCGTTTGTTACCTGTTTCAGGGTCTTATAGTCTTTCACTGTTATCACCTTTGAGCCTGCTATTTCTGTTGGCGGTGTAGCGCGGAAGTCTTCCATCATCTTCTTTATCTCGTCAGCACCACTCTTGCCTGGTTTGACAACGTTGATTGTTGTCTCCTTCTGGAAACCGTATTCCTTATATATATCAAGTAGGAGGTCAAAGAGTGTCTTGCCCTGGTCCTTTGCCCATGCAGCTATTTCACAGATAAGGCAGATAGAAGCTGGAGCGTCTTTGTCACGAACCTTATCGTATGGCAGGTAGCCGAATGACTCTTCTCCACCGCCGATGTATTTACGTTTGCCCTCGTTTACACGTATGCGGTATGCTATCCACTTGAAGCCTGTGTATTCATCGAAACACTCTACACCGTTTGCGCGTGCTATCTTTGCGATAAGTTCTGAGGTAACGATGGTTTTTACCATGAAGTCAGAATCCTTTAATTGCCCCAGTGCTTTTTTGTTCTTGATGGTGTACCAGTAGAACATACAGGCGGTTTGGTTGCCGTTGAGTATTTGCCATTCACCTTTTCCGTTGCGGCATACTATGGCAAGACGGTCAGCGTCTGGGTCTGTGGCAACAACAAGGTCTGCGTTAAGTTTTGTTCCGAGTTTCATGCCGAGTGTCATAGCCTCTGCATTCTCTGGGTTAGGGGATACGACAGTGGGGAAATTACCATCTACAATCATCTGCTCAGGAACCACGTTGATATTCTGGAATCCCCATGAACGCAGGCACATTGGTACGATGTGTCGCCCTGTTCCGTGCATGGCAGAATATACTATGTTGAGGTCTTTCTGGCGGAGTATGACGTCTTGATCTACCATTCCCTCTTTAACGGCCTGCATATAGTCGTAGTCCATCTCGCCGCCGATAATCTGAATAAGGTCAGGATTGGCCTCAAACTTCACGTCGTCAATTGTTACTTTGTTCACCTCGTCAATGATACCAGTGTCATGTGGTGACAGCACTTGTGCACCATCGTCCCAATATGCCTTGTAACCGTTGTACTCCTTGGGGTTGTGTGAGGCTGTTACGTTTACTCCTGCTTGTGCGCCGAGCTGGCGTATTGCGAAGGAAATCTCTGGGGTTGGACGAAGACTCTCAAACAGATAGGCCTTGATACCGTTGGCAGAGAAGATGGCAGCAACGGTTTCTGCGTATTGACGGCCATTGTTGCGGCAGTCGTGTCCTACTACTACGGAGCATTGCTTACCAGGGAATGCTTTGATAATGTAATTGGCAAAGCCCTGAGTAGCCATACCTACAATATACTTGTTTATCCGGTTTGTTCCTGCACCCATTATGCCGCGAAGACCGCCAGTGCCGAATTCAAGATTCTGATAGAAAGCATCAACAAGTGCGGTCTTGTCCTCGGAGTCAAGCATTGCCTGTACCTCCTTGCGTGTTTCTTCATCAAAAGAAGGTGAGAGCCATTGCCTTGCAGTGGCTTCACACTGTGCGATTAATTGTGCGTTGTTTTCCATTGTCTTTATTTGTTGAGTATTATTGATTAACAATTCGTTTTATTTCTAATATAGTATTCTTGCCACAAAGTTAAGAAAAAAAACGTTTTTGTACAAACATTCATTGCGATTTTATCAAAAAAACAGTGTTTTGTTTGTCTATGAATAGAAAAATGCTTAATTTTGTGGCATAATGAAAACCGAACTTATACTTGTAGGCAAGACTAACGATAGGCATTTTCAGATAGGTATTGACGATTACGTAGGGAGAATTATGCATTATATGCCATTCTCTGTTGTCGTTATTCCAGAACTGAGGAATACTAAGGCTATGTCGGAAGAACAACAGAAAGAACGTGAAGGTGAACTGATAATGAAGTTGTTGCAGCCGTCAGACACATTGGTGTTGCTTGATGAGCGAGGCAAGGAATTTCGCTCCATGGAGTTTGCCACATGGTTGGAGAAGAAACAATATACTTCACGTCGCCTTGTATTCTGCATAGGAGGTCCGTATGGATTCTCTCCTGCCGTTTATGCAAGGGCAGACGAGAAGATAAGTCTATCGAAGATGACATTCTCGCACCAGATGGT
>CALYTD010000222.1 GCA_945486445.1 uncultured Prevotellaceae bacterium | reverse complement strand
GTCCGCATCGGCAATCAATTGCTTCAATGCGCTGCACGCCATACCGCCCCTCCACAGCGTGGCGGTGTTCTTATTGACAAAGAAACCTATTGACAACAACTTCACACCGTACTGTTCCACCGGCTCTATCAGTTGCCTGCCGTCCTTCTCCACGGCGTAAGGGCGCGCCTCTTCAAGACCGAACATCTTTGGCATTGACGGCCCGAAGATGTCCGTATCGAGCAATCCCACGGAGTAACCGAGCCTTGCCAGCGATATGGCAAGGTTGGCACTGACGGTGCTTTTGCCCACTCCGCCCTTGCCGGAGCTTACCGCTATGATGTTCTTCACGCCCGGAAGCAGGTCGTCATCAGCCGGTCTCGGGGCGGATTTGAACTCTGTCTTCACCGTAACCTCCACGTCTTTGGACACGTGGTAGTGTATAGCCGCCTCGGCAGCCTTTACCGTTGATTTCAGGAACGGGTCTGTCTCGCGCGGGAACACGAGTATTATCTCCACCTTCATGCCGTCTATCTTCGGCTGGTCGGCGAGCATCTCACTCTCTATAAGGTTCTTCTTCGTACCGGCGTATGTCACCGTTGCCAGTGCGTCGGTAATGAGTTTGGGGTATAGTGTCATATTATTCTTTTTTATGGTTAAAGGTTAAAGGTTGTAGGTTAAAGGTCTTTTGGAGTAGAGGTTGGTGTTGTGAGGTGTTGGGTTGATGGTTGGAGGTTGGAGGTTTATGGTCACATCGCCCACAATTCCATGTTTGCAAGACCTACAACCTACGACCTACAACCTCACAACCTACAACCTACAACCTTCAACTTGCTAATATCTTCTTTATCTCCTCATCCGTCTTTGTGAGTTTGTCACGACAAGACTTGATGATTTCCTGCGCTGTCTTCAGTTCTTTTGTCATGGCATCGACGTTCATCTCGCCGCTCTCCATCCTGCTGACAATGCTTTCCAACTGCTTCATGGCAGCCTCATAGTTGAGTTCTTTTTTCTTTTCCGGCATGGCTTTGTTGCGTTATTGAGATTACAAAGTTACTAATAACTTTCCACGTCGGCAAATTTTTTAACATATAATAATAAGGTATCAAAATAGCATTTTGTCGCTTTTCCGTGTCATTCCGCTTACACTTTGCCTGACAGAGAGCGTCACCCCAAGAGAGCTTTCCAGCGATTGGCACATCATCCGCAGCCCCCTCCGGCGCGGTCTGTACCACCTGTTTCCGCAAAAGGGTGCTGACAACCTTGCAAAAAGGTGCTGACAACACGGTAAAAAGCACTCTTTCACTGCGCAATCAGCATGCGTTCACACAGCGTTCAAGTGCTTTTCACTGGCAAAAAGTTGCCAAGGGACAGACAGCAGAAACGCTATTCCCCTAAGAACCAACCCTTTAACGTACCGCATAAGAATCGCATATTTCGCATCAAAATGCGCGTTCATTGTTGCCATGCGATTCTGACGGCACTGCGGAAAAACAATATGAAAGGGAAAAAGCCGTAAAACTTACAAATTGTACATGTCGGAACAAACGAGACAATGCATAAAAAAAACACTTTCAAAAAGTGTCTTCCCTCTTGCGAAAACGAAAGAAAAGCGTTATCTTTGCAGGCAACGGACGGAAAGAACTATAATGGAACGGAATATGACAGAGTACATACGGCAGCGGCTGTTCGCCCTGCAAGACATGAAATACAGGGACTTTCAGTGCAAGTTGATGCCCGGCACAGCGCAGGAAAGGGTCATAGGAGTACGCACGCCAGCACTCCGGAAACTGGCGAAAGAGTTGTCATCGCATGAGAATATCAACATGTTTCTCCGTGAATTACCGCATGATTACTATGACGAGATGAACCTTCACGGCTTCATCATATCCGAGATAAAGGATTACGGGCACTGTATCGCAGAGGTGGAACGCCTGCTTCCCTTTGTTGACAACTGGGCAACGTGCGACCTTCTGTCGCCGAAAGCGTTTACACCACGCAGGAACCACAGTATGCTGACAGGCGACATCATGCGCTGGATGCGGTCAGACAAGCCGTTCACAATACGCTTTGGCATGGAGACCCTGATGCGTTACTTCCTTGACGAGGAGTTCCGCCCGGAGTATCTTGCCAGTGTTGCCGCCGTGAAGAATGACCATTACTACGTCCGCATGATGCAGGCGTGGTTCTTCGCCACCGCCCTTGCCAAGCAATGGGATGCCACTATACCTTATATTATAGGGCAAAGGCTGGAGCAATGGACGCACAACAAGACCATACAGAAGGCCGCGGAGAGTTACAGAATCACCAAAGAACAGAAAGAACAGTTGCGGACAATGAGGATAAAGTGAACGTTACCCTCCGTCCGCAACCGTTCTTTCTGCCGTAATATCACTGTCCTACCTCCATGATGAAGGCGTAACTGTGTGGTTTATTGCCGTCAATGGTATATCGCGGAAGTGTCTTTGCCCCCCAAGAGTCAGCCCCGCCAACGCCATGTATGTCGCTGTCTATGTTGAGATTTACATATCTACACTTACTGATGTCCCGCGGATGACGCGGCTGTTTGTCCAGTTCCTCCTCGGTATAGTCCCACGCCCGGAAGCAGAGTGGCTGCAAACCGCTGATGCGCACGGTGCCGCTTGAGGAGGAAAGTGTGAGCCATCTCACATCACAACGGTTGGCATTGTCCTGCGGACGCACATAGTCCGCCATGAAATCACGCAGCGGCATGGAGTAATCACCTACGTGTTGCGAGAGTTCCCGGTCCGGATAGTTCTCATACTGGCCCCTGCCGTGCGCCATTTCCCAAGGCGTTGGGCATATCTCCTCTGTCACCTCTATCGTGGTGACGTATGCCCCCACCGGGTTGCGATGGTCAAAGGCGTACCAATCCTTTGTCGGTTCTCCCGTAACGCGCGGCTCATCCTTCTTGAAAGGAGGTGCAAGTCATGGTATAATCAGCACCTGTTTGCAACGCAATCAGCACCTGTTCACTGCCATGGGACTAACACCTCACGATGTAGGAGGGTGTGTCAAAATAGGCACATCCTCTTTTTTTTATCGCAAAGCCCCGACTTT
>CALYTD010000221.1 GCA_945486445.1 uncultured Prevotellaceae bacterium | reverse complement strand
ATTTGTCGCGCTCCAATACCACACATTGCAGCGTGTACCCCTCGCAAAGACCGTCCTCTTCAGGCCCACTACGCTTGAAATCCTCACGAACATAGTTCACCCTTCCATTGCGAATGGCAGATATACTCTCCTCTATTCGCCCGCGAGTATCATCAGTTATAACATTAAAAAAGTCCTCTGCCGACTGCGAATACGTTGTGTCTGCACTGCAAGAATCATCAACAATCTTCTTGACATCATCAAAATATATCATATTCTCATTGAGATGCCACACCCACGGACGTATAGTTGACACCTCAAGAGTCATTGCCAACTTGTAATTACGTATGGAAATCTCTTTCTGCAACGCCTTTTCACGCTCCAATTCACGTTCCTTGCTCTTCTTTTCCTTCCTCAACATCCGCACATACAACAGCAGATAAGCGAGGATAAAGAGCAATGTCATTGCCACTCCAGCTATATAATACCGATATTTTTGCAAGAAACTCTCTGGGCGGTCATAATAAATTGCATCGTCAGGAAAGGCTATATTGTTGATATGACAGGTCGATAAAGCCTTATAGTTCAAGTGGTTTCTTTGGTTATTAAGTGTTTTTACAGGGATAGTTCGTGGCTCTTTACCCTTCAATACCTGTTTCAATATACCAATAACAGCCTCGCTCTGCGATGTAAGGTCGTTGAAGTTACCGCCTGCTATATACCCTTCTTCCATGCCACAATCCATCAGTGAGAAGACGGGAGCGTTAGTAAAGCCACTCAATATCTTGTAAATGTTATTGGACATATATAGTTCTTCCGCCCCACTTCCGTCTGAATACCATGTGTAGAAGAGTATGCCTGTCCTGTTATCATATTCTCCTAACTTGTTAAGTAACTGGTTTGTGCTTGTCTTTGAAGGGCTGAAATACTCCACGGTGATGCCTTTATACTTTTCAATCATCACCCTTTTCAGTTGTGCTCTTGCCATTGCGCTGCCCATGCGGTCGTCTGATATGAACACAATGTGGTTCATTCCAGTCTGTGTTCTGGTCATGAGGTCTATCGTACCCTCTATGTTTAGCGGTACGGCAATGCCCGTCATATTGTACTTTCGTTGCAGTTCCTTGAGGTCAACAGGTATCATCTCCTCTTTTGTTACCTCTCTTTGGTTCAGCAGGTTGTCAAGGCTTATAGTGTTTTTCCTTATTGAACAGTTTATCATCGGTATGTTCTTCCAGCGGGTTTCTATCCCTTCGGCGAACAATTCCCATGCTGCTACACCTATATATATAACTGCTTCTGGTCTGTTTGGGTATTTTTGGTATAGTGAGTCGAGTTTTTCCCTCTGCTGTTGCTTTGTTTTTATGTCGAGAGCTCTAACATGTTCCGTGTGCACTGTCATGCCCAGTTCCTTTGATAGGTACTGAGTTACAGCGTCCTCTATGTTGCCTTTCCACTGCACTGATTCCAGATAGCAGTTCAAGATAAGCACATAATCCTCCTTTGCCGCTGCTGGCAACATTTGGAGTAGTGTTAGTAGTATTAGTATAATGGTCTTTCTGTTCACGGTATGTCTTAGGTCTTATCTTTGGGTTGAGCCCCTTCGTCTGTCTGGTGTGGTGCTATTCGTTCACCTTTTTCTTGACGGTTCTTGTGAATTCCTCAGCATTTAGTGGTTTGAAGAGGTATGCATCAAATCCTTTTTCTATTATCTTATTCTCCTCCTCTGCCAATGAATACGCCGTAATTGCTATTATAGGTATTGTCGGGTCAATGGCTTTTATCTTGTCAAATGCCTCATATCCGTTCATCACTGGCATCTTTATGTCCATCAATACGAGGTCGGGACGCATCTCTTGTACCATTTCTACCGCCTCTGCGCCATTCCATGCGTGTACTACTTGATAGTCTTTACGCAGTATCATGAGGTCGAGTATGAAGTTACTGTTATTGTCTTCCGCTACGAGTATTATCTTTTTCTGCTGCGGTTCACCCTGCCTTGATGCGTCTTTTACTGCGTTGTCTTCTTCTTGGGGGGCTTTTGTTTCCTCGTGTTTTTCGCTATCTTTTGCCTCATTAGCGTCATTTTTCGAGATTAGTGAGATGTGATCCAGCAGTTTTCTCGCCACAACATGGTCGTTTTCTATGGCGTTAAGCAGTCTGTTTTTCTCGTTCTTGTCATCTATTGTGGCAAGCATACGTGCTGCTTCCACCATGGAATCGATAGGTTTTCTAATCTCATGGACAGTGTTATTGATTAGGTCAAAAAGCCTGTCTTTGACCTCTTTTCCTGATGATGTGCTGTCGTTAGTAGTATTCATGCGCCCCTAATGTCTATTGTATTTCGCAAAATTATAAAAAATCGCAAGGAAATGCAAGTATATTCCTTTCTTTTTTCAAGAATTTACAATAAGTTAACTTTATACTCTTATTTTGCTTCTTTCAGTTTTGTTCCACCGAGTAACAGGAAGAGCATTATTCCAAACACCAGTCCGGCTATTGCGTCTATGGCGTAGTGGGCCATTATATATACCGTTGACAGGCACAAAAACACGTATGGCACGGCAAGGAACAGCAGGTATTTCCACATCCGCATCCTTCCTGCCATTATCATTACCAGTGTCGCTATGGCCACATGACTGGAGGGGAATGCCGCTGTTGGTCTCTCGCCTGCATGGTGAGCCATCATGCAGAGGTTATAGAACAGTCCTCCGTCCCATCCTGGTGCCTTCAAACACTCGGTGGAATGGGCAAAATATGAGCCTACATCCGGGAAATTACCCTTGGCTATCTCATCTATTCCTGCGGCGAGATAATAGTACTGCGGACCTGTAACGGGCAGGAAAAGATATATAACATAACAGATGAAGAAGCCACTGAGGATTATGTATGTCACACGTTCTAACTGCTGATAGTCACGGAAGTATATGTATATTATAGTAACAACGAAGAAGAGGTAGTATGACACATAACCCATATACATTAGTTCTGACACCACGCCACTGTTGAAAATGCGTGAGAACCACAGTGCGGGCTGCATGCCGAAGAGGTCTTGCTCGTATGCGGCAAAGAAGTGGTCAAGGCA
>CALYTD010000220.1 GCA_945486445.1 uncultured Prevotellaceae bacterium | reverse complement strand
CCAAACATTTATCCATTAAGGACTGCTGTATCATTTCTACTTGTGTTATTCACTATGCCATTCCTATGGAGCAATACACTACTCCTGAGCTCCGGGCTATACGTGGTAGCATGTTGAGTATCTCATAATGCCATCTTCCTCCAGATTCTTTATGATGTTTGCATTAATATACATCTTTAGTATTCGTGCGGGGTTTCATGCTATCAACTGGTGTCAAAAGAAACTGTTTTGTGACAAACGTGACATCGTAGTGGCAAGACCAATAACGCGTCACGTAAGTATTGTAACATTCATGGAACTTACCACCATGATGTGGTTATCATACCTCGTGCTTATGTTCTGTTATGACCCAGTATTCCTTGGAGATTCTCATCCTGTCACGATTATTGTAACTATAGTGTGTACTGTGGGTTCAATGTACATGCTTCGTCGCGAACTGCATATCAGACCATGGGGTGCAAACATAAGAATGGCAATAGCCACGGTAATAGTTTTCTGGACAGCAGTAGAAGTTGTGGCACGCAATGGTTTTAATATCAGAGATATGGGTTGCTCTGGTGAACCATGTCCTTGAAATGACAGCCATATTCATTGCCTTTATAGGGTTTGGAGTGTATCTATGGAACAGAGAAGTAAAAGTGCAGGATTATAACTCAGGTCGCTCAGTTTGATAATCTATTAAACCTTACTTGGTGCGTTTTTTTTCTTAGGATAATTCAGTACGGGTAGCAGAGTCCTGAGAACCTCTTCTGCCTTGTCCCTGTGGTCAACATCAAGGATGTAATGCTCTTTCGCTCCTGCATACGGGCAACCGCATTCTGCATTCCGCATCATATCTTCTATTACGGGATGCTTCTTGACGTATGCAATATTATCACAAACAAGCACCGCAGGTTTCTCATCCACATACACACAATAGTCGCCGAACATCTTTCTTGTCCGTACTACGCCAACTCCGGACAGTTGCTGGCACACATATTCCATATAATCTTCTGTACATGCCATTTATCTTCCCTCCGCAAAATATCTCCACAATGGCGCAACCATCAATGACTGCATAATCTCACCACGTCGCAACAACTGTACAAGTTCTTCACGACTAAACAAGTGAACACGAATATCCTCCGAGTCGTCCAGATGCTGCGTGGTGACAGGTTTAACATTACGTGCTATGAAGGTGTGGCTGAGATTATTCATGGATGTAGGATTAGCCGAAAGTGCCATAAACTCTTCCCACTCTCCTCCACCAAAGCCCGTCTCTTCAAGCAGTTCACGCTGCGCAGCAGCAAGGACACTTTCGTCCGAATCTTCCATCACACCTGCGCATAACTCAAACTCCACTATGCCAAGCCCATGACGATATTGCTCCACCATTACAAACTGTTCGTCTTCTGTTATGGCGATAACATTCAGCCATGTGGGATATTCCAGAACGTAGAACTCTGGTACTATCCTGCCATTCGGCATCTCCAACGTATCCTTACGCGCCGTAAGCCAGGGTCGCTTTATGATGTATTCAGAGGATAAGGTTTTCCATCTTTCTATTGTCATAGTTGTTTAGTTGTTTGGTGGTTTAGTTGATTGGTTGATTGTATGGTGCTACTCATAACTCTCAACTCATAACTAAACCACTAAATAACAAAAGACCTAATCTACCTTCTCCATGAATTTTTCCCTATCAACGATGAAACGCAGGTGTTCCCCCTCGCCTATCAATCCGTATTCGTCAGAGGCAGATAGTTTGAATTTTAGTTTCCGTCCCTCTATGGCTATTAATTCTGCTGTTGCCGTTACGGTATGACCAGAGCCTGTAGGCTTTATGTGTGATGAGGAGATAAACCCGCCCACGGTCGTTTGACCCTCTGCAAGTTCATCTCTCACCGCCATCATAGCGGCGTTCTCCATCAAAGCCATCATCATAGGCGTGCCAAGGACTTTCATGTCTCCGCTGCCAACGTTGCAGGCAAGGTGTTTGTCTTCCACCACAAGGGTGCTTGTATGTTTTAGTCCTGTCTGCATCGCCTATTCATATCCGTTAGGGTTGTTCTTTTGGAAGTTCCAGGAATCACGACACATATCTTCTATGCCAAACTGTGCTTCCCAACCCAGTTCTGCTTTTGCCTTTGCTGGGTTGCAATAACAGGTAGCAATATCTCCTGGACGACGAGGCTTGATAGAGTAAGGTACTTTCAGCCCATTTGCCTTCTCAAATGCCTTAACCACATCAAGCACGGAGTAACCGTGGCCTGTGCCGAGGTTGTATATCGCAAGTCCAGCCTTGTTTTCTATCGCCTTTAATGCAGCAACGTGGCCAGCAGCAAGGTCGCAGACATGAATATAGTCGCGCACACCCGTTCCGTCAGGAGTGTCATAGTCGTTGCCAAACACCCCAAGTTCCTTCCTCAAACCAATAGCGGTCTGCGTTATATAAGGCATCAGATTATTAGGAATGCCGTTGGGATTCTCACCAATAAGTCCACTGCTATGCGCACCGATAGGGTTAAAGTAACGTAATAATACCACGTTCCATTCCCTGTCTGCCTTTTGAACATCTATCATTACCTCCTCTAACATAGACTTAGTCTGTCCGTAAGGGTTCGTACATTTGCCTTTAGGGCACTCCTCTGTAATAGGAATAATAGCAGGGTCACCGTATACTGTAGCCGAAGATGAGAAAATAATATTCTTGCAGCCGTTATTTTTCATTACGTCAAGAAGAACAAACGTGGCGTTCATGTTATTCTCATAATACTCTAACGGCTTTGCAACAGACTCGCCCACAGCCTTTAACCCCGCAAAATGAATAACAGCATCTATTTTGTTCTCCTTGAATATTCTGTCCATCGCCTCTCGATCTCTAACGTCCTCTTTATAAAAAGGGATATTCTTCCCAATAATCCTCTCAACGCGGCGTATTGCCTCCTCCTTAGAATTAATGAGATTATCAACTACCAGCACCTCGTGACCAGCCTTGTCTAGTTCAATGGCGGTATGGGAACCAATATACCCAGCACCACCTGTCAATAGAATTTTCATGATAATATAGTGTTTAGTTCATATATATATT
>CALYTD010000219.1 GCA_945486445.1 uncultured Prevotellaceae bacterium | reverse complement strand
CCAAGAACTTCTCTCCCGCACGGCGATTGGCACCATACAACTTCTCGTTCTTGGCAATCTTGTTGGCCTCCATGCCTGCCTGGAAATATTTTCCGGCTGCCCCCATGTTGAACTTAGCGGTGTCTTGCGCCAGAGCATCAACGAAACCCTGATAGAAAAGGTCACGCACCAGCGAGTCAGGACTGTCATTTAACTCACTGCTCATATGCGCAATCATGCGCTCCTCCACTACCTTCGCTATCTCAACACCAGCCGCATATGCGGTGAAACGGGGGTCATCAGCCTTCTCCCTAGCCTCCTTGAAACCAAGAAGGAAATCTGCCATGTATGCGGTATCAACCTTGTGTTGCTGCTGTATGAACGGTATCAGACCCTGAGTGTTGGTGTATCCAGCAGCGTAACTAAGTGAATCACTTGCGCTTTTCAACTCCACAACAGGCTTCGGAGCATCCTTCTTTGCCTTCTTCTTTGCCTCTGCCACTGACAAGACAGCAACTGACAGCAAAACGAATAACAATATCTTTTTCATCTTATAGATTGATTAATGACAATGGGTTTTAGGTTATTGGCCTTTCAGGACATAACATTTGCAACGTGACCTGAAACCCGCAACCTAAAACCCACTAACTGATTATACTTATTTTATGCTGATAAGCTCTACCGTAAACACAAGGGTTGAGAAAGGCTTGATAGCCTGTCCGCGTGCCTCTGCGCCGTAAGCAAGGTCAGCAGGGATATAAACCTCCCACTTAGAACCTACCGGCATCAGCTTGAGCACCTCTTTCCAGCCCGGTATTACCTGATTAACACGCATGTCAACAGGCGCGCCACGCTTGATACTTGAATCGAACACCTGTCCGTCTATGGTCTTGCCCTCATAGTGAACCTTAACCAATGAAGTGTCGGCCGCTACCGCACCCTTGCCCTCAGTGATTATCTTGTACTGCACACCGCTTGCCAGTGTCTTCACGCCCGGCTTCTTTGCATTGTCAGCAAGGAACTTCTCATTCTCCTTCTTGTAATCACCAAACTGCTTTTCCATGCTGGCTTCCTTTATTGCCTGCATCTTAACCTCAAGCATACGGCGGGCTCCATCTGTTGTCATCAACTGGCCTTTGCCCTTCACTCCGGCAGCAAAACCAGCTATAACGTTCTTCAATGAGATAGTCTGTGTACTGTCATTACCGAAGAGTTCGTAGTTAGCACCTTTCAGCATCTGTGTTCCGAACTGCTGTCCTATCTGCAAACCAGCCAGGTATGCGGCCTTCTTCTTGTTGTCACCGGCTGTTGAACCTTCCACAACACCTTTGAGGAACTCATCCACGTAGGCTGTATCTATGCCCATACGCTCTGACAAATACTCCTTGATACCGTCTGACTGAGCCATGCCAATGGCGTAACTAATGGTATCAACGTCATTCTTCAGGCTTGCACTTGGCGTGCCATTGCCACATGAAGTGAAAGCAGCCGCTGCGATAGCAACTATGGCTGCAAATGTGAATTTCTTCATTTTCTGCTTATTTTTGTTGTTATATTCTATGTTATCTGTATTCTCTCGCTCCTTACTTCACCTCTATCAACTCTACGTCAAAGATAAGAGCGGCATACGGAGGGATAGCACCTGCTGCACCAGCCTCACCATATCCGAGGTTGTAAGGTATGAAGAAACGGTACTTTGCACCCTCCTTCATCAACTGCAAGCCCTCTGTCCAGCCTGCTATCACACCGTTGAGAGGGAAAGTAGCGGGCTCACCACGCTGCAAACTTGAATCAAACATGGTGCCGTCAGTGAGGAAACCCTCGTAGTGACACTTAACACTGTCAGTGGCCTTAGGCTGCTTTCCCGTGCCTTCCTTGATTACAACATACTGCAATCCTGACGCTGTCACCGTCACACCGTCCTTCTTTGCGTTCTCTGCCAGATACTGTTCACCGGCCGCCTTGGCCTTTGCACCGTTCTCAGCTGCCTTTGCACGCTGTGCTTTCTCTTGCTTTTCAAAGAACTCCTGCACTATCTTCTGAGCCTCAGCAGGACTGAGTTGCGCCTTATCAGCAATAGAATCCTTTATCGCCTGTGCGAAATCGTCAATGTTAAGAGACTCTGCTCCCATGCTTTTCAGCTGGGTTCCGATACCCAAACCGAGGGCATAGCTTACTTTATCCATCTTTTTCTTTTTTGTTTTAGTTTCCCGCCGCAACCTATTATATATATAAGCCGACAGCGCATAATTGCGACAAAATTAAGCAAAAGTTTAGAATAAAGGCCTTATGGCACTGCTAAATATTGTTAAGAGTGGCCTTTGCACACTGAAAAGCGCATCTCCGCCTAATATAAATCAAGAAAAATGCCTACCTTTGCAAGGTCTAAAACACAGCTGACTATGAAGCAAATAAAGAAGATAGTGGTGCTGACAGGTGCTGGAATGTCAGTAGAAAGCGGTCTGACCACGTTCAGAGACGCGGGCGGACTGTGGGATAACTACCCCGTAGAGCGTGTCGCCACGCATGAGGGTTGGGAGGCAGACCCATGCTATGTCAATGACTTCTACAATATGCTGCGTACCAAGTACAAGGACGTCAGGCCCTGTGAGGGTCACAAGTTGGTGGCATCACTGGAAGATGACTATGAGGTTACGGTGGTAACACAGAACGTTGACGCGCTGCATGAGGCTGCCGGCTCCACTAACATCATACACCTTCACGGCGAACTGATGAAGATGTGCTCCAGCCGCGATGTGGATAACCCCCGCTGCCACGTGCATTTGCCGCACGAGGGCTTCGGCATCACGGGCATGGAGGTGCCTCATGGCGCGAAGGCAGCGGACGGTTCGCTGCTGAGACCGTACATAGTCTTCTTCGGAGAAGCGGTGCCCAACATGGAGCCAGCGGTGCAGGAGGCTCTCTCTGCCGACATATTCGTAATCATAGGAACATCACTTAACGTCTATCCCGCCGCCTCATTAGTGCAGTATGTGCGCCCCGGAACGCCGGTATATCTTATTGATCCCAAGCCAGTAACAACGCGTGAGGGCATAATACACATACAAAGCGGAGCCAGTGAGGAGATC
>CALYTD010000218.1 GCA_945486445.1 uncultured Prevotellaceae bacterium | reverse complement strand
ATTTATATCTTTAACGGCCTTATCGCCGAGCTCCGGCTTGTCGCGCCTGACGAGAACGGGGTATGCTGTTCTTCGGAAACTTGTTGAAAGAAAGTGGCAAGACATCACGCCTTGCCAAGACCGCGACCACGTCACTAAATGACATCGTTGTGGTGCTGCTCGGACTGACAGTAGGTTGCTCCACGCAGGCAAGTGAGTTCCTTACGTTCAACACTATAAAGATATTCGCCCTCGGAGCGTTTGCCTTTATCATAGCAACCGCCAGCGGTGTGCTCTTTGTTAAACTGATGAATCTGTTCCTACCGAAGAACAATAAAATCAATCCTCTTATCGGAAATGCTGGCGTTAGCGCAGTACCTATGGCGGCACGCATATCAAACAACATCGGCCTGGAGTACGACCGCCACAACTTCCTGCTCATGCACGCCATGGGACCGAATGTCGCTGGTGTCATAGGTTCTGCCGTAGCAGCGGGAACATTATTAGGATTCCTATCTTAAAAAAATACAAATCGAAAAATAAAAGAACATGAAGATTTCACGTATTGACCACCTCGGCATCGGTGTTCAGAGCATCGACGAGGTATTACCTTACTATGAGAACGTCCTCGGTCTCAAGTGTTACGCCATCGAAGAGGTGGCAGACCAGAAAGTAAAGACTGCTTTCCTGAAAGTGGGTGAAGTAAAACTGGAGCTTCTCGAGCCCACATCACCTGATAGCGCCATAGCAAAATGGCTTGAAAAAGGAGGCAAAGGCGTGCACCATGTAGCGTATGCCGTAGAAGACGGAGTGGCAGAAGCCCTTGTAGAAGTAGAAGGAAAGGGAGTGCGTCTCATAGACAAGACACCACGTCCCGGTGCAGAGAAGATGTCCATAGGATTCCTTCACCCGAAGTCAACGGCAGGTATTCTCACAGAACTATGTGAGCCTCAGAAGGCATAATGAACAAGATATAAAAGTTAGGAACAACACCTTATCTTTTTACTTTTAACCCAACAATCATAAGAATCATGTCCATTCAATCAGAAAAAATCAAGAAACTCATAGAGAACCGCGTCAAGGCACGCCTTGGTGGTGGCGAGAAAGCCATTGAGAAACAGCACCAGCGTGGGAAATACACAGCCCGCGAACGTATAGAGATGCTTCTGGACAAAGGCTCCTTTGAGGAGTACGATATGTTCAAACTGCATCGTTGCCAGAACTTCGGCATGGAGAAGAAGCAATATCTTGGTGATGGTGTCGTTGTTGGTTCTGGTACTATTGACGGCCGTCTCGTATATGTTTTTGCACAAGATTTCACTGTTAACGGTGGTTCCCTCTCCAAAACCATGTCTGAAAAGATATGTAAGGTGATGGATATGGCAATGACCATGGGAGCACCAGTAATCGGAATCAACGACTCAGGTGGCGCACGCATACAGGAAGGTATTGACGCTCTCGCTGGATATGGCGAGATATTCGAGCGCAACATCCTCGCTTCTGGTGTGATACCACAAATCTCCATGATATACGGTCCGTGCGCAGGAGGTGCCGTTTACTCCCCTGCCCTCACTGACTTTACACTTATGAAGGAGGCTACCTCATACATGTTCCTCACCGGTCCTGCCGTTGTCAAGACCGTAACAGGCGAGGATGTAGATGCAGAGCACCTCGGTGGCGCAAGCGTTCATGCCTCAAAGTCTGGCGTAACAAGTTTCACGGCTAAGACAGAGGAGGAGGGTATAGAGATGATAAAGAAGCTCATCTCATACATACCTTCAAACAACATGGAGGAGACACCACGCGTAGAGTGTACTGACCCGATAGACCGCCTTGATGATTCACTAAATGAAATCATACCAGAAGACCCCAACAAGGCATACGACATGTACAATGTCATCACTGCCATAACGGACAATGGCGAGTTCTTTGAGGTACAACCCAAGTTTGCACGCAACATAATCATCGGCTTCGCACGTTTCAACGGCCAGTCAGTAGGTATTGTTGCTAACCAACCTTCTGCCTTTGCCGGAGTGCTTGACGTTAACGCCAGCCGCAAGGGTGCACGCTTTGTACGCTTCTGTGACGCCTTCAACATACCTATTGTAAGCCTCGTTGACGTTCCCGGATTCCTCCCAGGAACAGGTCAGGAATACAATGCCGTGATACTCCACGGTGCGAAACTCCTCTACGCCTACGGCGAAGCCACAGTGCCGAAGGTAACAGTGACACTGCGCAAGTCATACGGTGGCTCACACATCGTCATGGGTTGCAAGCAGCTCCGTGCCGACATCAACTTCGCATGGCCTTCTGCCGAAATCGCAGTAATGGGCGCAGCAGGTGCCGTAGCAGTGCTGCAAGCCAAGGGAGCGAAGCAGGTTAAGGAAGAAGGTGGAGACGTTAAGGCATTCCTTGCAGAAAAAGAAGCAGAATACTCAGAACTCTTTGCCAACCCATATCAGGCAGCAAAGTACGGATATATTGACGATGTCATAGAGCCACGCAACACACGTTTCCGCATTTGTCGCGCTCTTGCACAACTTGCTACCAAGCGCCAGAACCTGCCAACAAAGAAACACGGGTGTATTCCTATGTAATAACAGCCGTCCGGGTGGCAACACCGCACTGCGGTACATCACCCGGACAGCATAAACAAAGTATATCAAAACAATGGACAACGCTATTTTAGCGGCCATAGCAATGGCACTACACGATGACCAAGGATATAACATGCACGATGAGGAGTCAGGCAACATAACCATCTCCCCACAGCAATCCGACTGGACATCCAAATTGGCAAAGATGACCATGTCACCACACCAATAAGACAGAATTCATTGACAATGAAAGAATATAAATACAATATTGCCGGCAAGGAATACATAGTACAAGTCGGCGAACGCAATGACAACATAGCAACAGTAACGGTAAACGGAGAGGCCTACAACGTAGAAGTCATACCAGAGCCCGTAGAAAAGAAAAAGGTAATCATTGCTGCCCCCGTTGCAAACAAGCAAGAGACCAAGGACGACATGCAGGACGCCCTGCGCTCACCACTCCCCGGCACCATAATAGACATTGTTGCCAAAGTAGGAGACAAGGTAAAAGAAGGCGATACACTCGTTGTTCT
>CALYTD010000217.1 GCA_945486445.1 uncultured Prevotellaceae bacterium | reverse complement strand
GCGATGCTTTGAGTGTGAGACATTGTTACCGATCATTGCCTTTTTACCGGTAATTTGACATACTTTAGACATTGCTATCTTTCCTTTTTTTTAAGACCGTTAATTGATACTTATTCCAAACAGTGTGCAAAGTTACTACTTTTTTCTGAATTGGACAAGAAACATTTGTCTGCAAGTTCTTGTATTAATTTTTTTTAACTTTGAGCGCACTTTGCTGTGCTTTATTGACTTATCTGCACGGTGTGGATTTGTGGCATTTCCTTGTCGTGGAGTTTTTTGTGTGTATGTGCTTTGTGGTGAGGGGTGTCCGCCTTCGTGCTGTCGTTTGGTTGTATGCCGATGAGGGGTGGGTACGGGTGGGAGAGTAGGGTGGTGACGGTGTTGCTTCTGTCATGCCCTCACGTAATCAGCACCTTTTAACAATGTAATCAGGTGCTGATTGTGTTACAATCAGGTGCTTTTCGTGTGGTAAAGAGGTGCTGATTGTCGGGCGGTGGGTATGGAATGAAATTCTGCGGTCTAATGAATTATTGGGGATAATCTACTTCTTGTTGCATAACTTGCACGAAGATTCGGTATTTATTTGTTTATAACGAAATAATTAAGTAAATTTGCATCGCAAACAAATAACACCTAATAGATGAGCTATATGAAGCTAACTAACATTTTTATCTTGTTGTTTACAGCCTTATGCCTACATGCTCAGGAGAGAATCATGATTACTCAGAACGTTCAGTACGATGACCATGCGTCGTGTGTGCTTGACGTTGCGCAGCCTATGTCTGGCAATGACGCACTGCGTCCGGCTATTGTCATTGTCCACGGAGGGGGCTGGTCAGCGGGTGACAAGCGCGATGATGTATATATAAATCTCCTTGTTGACTATGCTATGAAGGGCTATGTGACTTTCAGTGTCAACTACCGTCTGATGCCGGAGGTAGAATTTCCTGCTTGCATCGAGGACGTGGAGCGTGCTGTATTGTGGATAAAGCAACATGCAGCAGATTATGGCGTGGATTCAACAAGGATAGGTAGTTTCGGTCATTCGGCAGGAGGACATCTCTCTCTCATGCTCGCAGCGAAGGGATTGGTGGCATGTGCCGTTGGCGGTGCACCTCCCACAGAGATAGGAATCCCTGACCATCCGTTGAGCAAGCATCCGGAATGGTGGCCAATAGGGTATATAAAAAAGGAGACAGCGCCTATGCTGATACTACAGGGCAGTGAAGACCCCTTTGTAGAACCGCATCTTACCGATGACTATGTACAGAAGATGCACAAGGCAGGCAATAGGGTAGAATACATAAAAGCCAGCGGACAGCATGGCTTTGCTTATGACCAGGCACTTGACATAGCACGTCCTGCCATGGAAACCTTCTTTGCTCGACATCTGAAAAAAGACGCCACAAACTACTCCTGGCAACAGATAAAGATGCCTGACGGAGGCGGCAAGGGCCCTTATAAGGCTGTGGCATTGAAGGAGAAAAGCCTCACAGACTTCGTTGTTTACCGTCCGTTGCATCTCAAGCGTGCCGTTCAGAAAGAAGGAAAACTGCCCGTTCTCCTGTTTGCCAACGGCGCTTGCATGGACACAAGCGTTGGTTACGAACGAATGTTGACAGAGATTGCCTCCCACGGATATGTCGTAGTAGCCATCGGTGAGATGCAAGTGTATCAGTACGACCGTCCAGAAAAGAGCACTCCTTCCTCCATGCTTATGAAAGCCATGCAGTGGATTGTTGCAGAATCAGAACGAGAAGGCAGTGACTACTGTGGCATGGTAGATACCGACAAGATAGCTGCAGCAGGACATTCATGCGGCGGCGCACAGGTATTGTCTAACGCCAAGGAGAAGAAATTGAAGACCTATCTCATACTAAATGCAGGTATGGGACAAATGAAAATGGCAGGAGCAAGTAAGGATAACCTTGCAGAACTTCATGCACCTATTATATATATGAGCGGAGGCGAGGGCGATGTGGCATACAAAAATGCCCAGATGGACTACAACAGCATACACAATGTTCCGGCAGTATGGGCAGATAACGCCAAAGCAGGCCACGGAGGAACGTATAACGAACCCTACGGAGGCACCTTCGCCGCTATGGCCGTTGACTGGCTCGATATTCAGTTAAAAGGAAATACGGGAAAGGCTATAAACTTTATAGGAACAAATCCCGCATATCCCGGCTGGACAATCCAGAGCAATGACAAGATGCCATGCCGGGAACTTACCATAAAACAGAAAAACGGTAAGACTATCTATGGCGTTATCAGTTACCCGAATACTAAGGGAAAACACGGTGTTGCTATTATCAGTCATGGCTTTAACGGTACACACAACTTTGGAAAAGACTACTTCAAGACACTCAATGACCTTGGATATGCAGTCTATACCTTTGACTTTCCGTGCGGCAGCGTACGAAGCAAGAGTGATAACAACACCATGGAAATGTCTGTCTCTGACGAGAAACAGGCATTGAAGGAAATAGTAAAACACTTCAAGAAGCAGAAAGGAATAGACAAAAACAAGATTGTTCTGTGCGGAGAAAGCCAGGGAGGACTGGTCTCTGCCCTTGCTGCGGCAGACCTGAAAGAACAGGTAAGCCGCCTCATTCTAATCTATCCCGCACTATGTATCCCAGACAACTGGAACGCCCGTTACCCCAATGTAGAAGACATACCAGAGGTATCAGAGATATGGGGCGTTAAACTTGGTAAGAAATTCATGTTGGATATCAAGCCCATGAAACCGTATGAAACCATAGGACGATACACTGGTCCTGTGCTGATAATACACGGAGCAGATGATAAGGTCGTGCCGATAGACTATTCAAAACGCGCTCAGCAGACATACAACAATGCCATGCTAAAGGTTATTGACAAGGCAGGTCACGGCTTCAAACCCTCAGAACGCGCACTGTCCAATCAATATGTAAGGGATTTTTTGAAGTAAATCTTTATGCTGTAAGTCATCTATGCGCTCGTAGTAAAGAAACATACAGGTAAAAGTAGTATTGCAAATAATTACCTCAGTTCGGGATAAGAAATAGTGAGCAAAAAAGTTGGTAGTCATATCAAATATTTTTGTAACTGTTTGATTTTCACCTGTAAAGGTACAA